>JAWOBU010000179.1:0-3597 GCA_046484135.1 bacterium | reverse complement strand
AGGATAACCACGGACGCACTCCGGCTTGCCGACCTGGCCAAGCTGAGCCAAGACGAGCTCGAGTTTGTTACCGGCGAACGCGAGCCGGAAAAAGGCGCGGCAAGGATCGTCGGCCTCGGGCCAGCCGCGGTGGTAGTGACCCTGGGAGATAAAGGCGCTTACTACTTCTCATCCCAAGGACAAGCAAGGATACCGCCCTTCCGGGTGGAAGTCGCGGACACCACCGGCGCGGGAGACGGGTTTGCCGCAGGGCTCATACACGTCCTCTGCCGCCGGGAATGGCCGCCTTCGCAAGAGGCATTGGGAGAGGCGGCCAGGTTCGCCTCCGCGGTGGGCGCACTCGCGACAACCGGCATGGGAGCAGTCCGGAGCCTGCCCACCAGAACAGAAGTAAAAAAGTTCATGAAGTCTCAATCCGGTTGATAAAGCATTCGGTACAAGGAGATATGTGAAATGGCGCAGGAGATACTGGTAGTGGGAATGGGACCGGGACCGGTGGGCCAATTGACGCGGGAGGCCGCCGAGGTCCTTCTTAAAGAGAAGGAGGTCTACTTCAGGTTCAGCGCCCACCCGGTGTTCGAGTGGCTGCGGGAAGAGGGCAAAGAATGTTACAGCTTCGACTACCTCTACAGCGTGCCCGGCATGACCTATAACAAGGTCTATAAGACCATACTCGAAACCCTGATAAAGTCGGCCAAGAAGTTCGGAAGAGTAGTCTACGCCCTGCCCGGCAACCCCTGCGTGTTCGAGACCACCCCCCGCTGGCTCCGCGACCGCACGGGCGAGGAGGTAAGCGTGCGCGTGATTCCGGGCATGAGTTTTCTCGAGATCATGTACCTCGAACTCGAGATAGACCCGGAAGAAGGACTGCAGATACTTAACGCCTCCGGCTTCGGACACTACGGTGATTACCCTTACACCGAAAAGCTCGGCCTCTTGATCGGCCAGATCGGACTGCCCAGCGAGAACGCGCCCTCCTCCCGGAACAAGAACGCCGAAGCGGTGGCTGACTCGCTGTTAAAAAAGTTTCCGCCCGACCACCGGGTGACACTGTTCTGGTCAGAGGGAATGCCGGATTATAAAAACGTAACAAGGACCTTTCCGCTCTCGGAGCTGAAAGAGCAGACCGGCTACATCGAACACCTGGCGAGCCTTTACGTGCCGCCCGTAAAGCCGCCGTGGGAGAACATCAGTAAAGAGTAACCCGCCAGTGCTCTTTCAACTCTGTTTTGTCGAACGCCAAAGCCTGCGTCGGAGCAGGATAAGCCGCGATTAAAAACGCTCCTTCCATAGCCGTCTTTTCCATGTGCCGGAGCTAGTCCGAGAGGCGCCGGCACTCCGCGTCCCAGTCCCGGACCGGATCGAGCGCCACCGGCGTGCCGGTCTTCACATAGGTATCGAGGAAACACCCGTACTGGTACTTGGCATCCTCCCGCTGGTAGTTTATGTGGTGGCCGTCCAGGGCGCCGTGTTGCTCGTAATGCGATGCCACCGCGGTGGCATCGCCCCTGTCGGTCCTCTTGTTGAGCCGCACCGGGTAGAGGAGCTTTTCCATGTCCGAAAGCTCGATCATATCTTTTGTTGACGGCTCTTTGACCTTGCCGGCGAAATCGAGGCCCATAGCTGCCATGGCCGCGTTCTGGGACACGGGCGGGAAGTAGTGATCGTAAAGCCCGAAGGACGCCCACACGTGCTTGGGCCCTCTTCCCGGAAAGGGCTTGTCAATGTAATGGGGCTGATAGGCAAAGGGGTCGGCTGGAGCGAGCACGTTCGCGAGCATGCTGATGGTGGGATGATAGCGGTCCATGCCGAGAACCGCCTCTCCGAACCCCTTGTCAATCCTGCGCAGGGTCTTCATGTCGAAGGGGTTGCCTTCTGTAATGAAGAGCGACCAGTAAGCGCCGTTGCCCGCGGGAATGAGCGCCTTTACGTCGGTCTCCACTCCTCCCCAGGGACCGAGGATCAGGCTGCCCAGCGACTGGCCCATGCCGAAGACAAGCTCGGGGTTGAACTTCACCGGCCCGCCCCCGGTCTCGGTCTCCGGGACCAGCGAGGGATCGAGCTCGACGGTCTGCAAATAGCGAAGCAGAAGCGACGCTTCCGCCGCGGCCTGCAGGATGTTATCCCGCAACGCTTCCGGGTTGAAGAAGTTATAGAAGTAGTACTGGCCGGCCTGGCCGCCCCGCTCGCCGTTCTGGGGCTGGGACGCTCCCGCTGCTGCTATTCCCCGGCGGGCCAGCACCAGGGCCGGACCGGTGCCGGGCTCGGCGTGATGCTCGCTGTAGTAACGAAGCGACTCGATCATGCCGCGCTCCTGCGGGCTCTTGTCGCCTTCCATGGGCTTCACGCCCCGGTCCACCACCTGGGTGGATACCCCGCCGGTGCCGTGGACGTAGATCATGATCGGAAAGCCTTCTTCCGGCATCTCGCCTTTGGGAACGGTAAGGCAGAGCGGCACCCGCTCCTCTCGCTGAACCACCGGCCTGCCGGAAGCGTCGAACCGGATGTAGCCGCTCTCGCCGTCGCCGTATGGAGGCTCGCCCGTCTGGAACTGCGGCATGTCTACCGCGCCTTCCACCACCGTGTAAAGATCATAGTCGCGGGTTTTCCGGAAAGCCCCGGCTTGCTCGATGCGCATGTCCTTGACTCCTTGAAAGAGCTTTCTCATGCGGGCGGTGGGGTCGCCGGTGCGGAAGACGGTAAGCGCGGCAAGCTCTTTTGCTTGAATGCCCTCTTTGGAAAGCGCGTCGAGAGCGGGAGCGTAGGACTCCTTTGCTTTATCGCCCAGCGCGCCCGCCGGCGCTCTCCCGCTTGCCATGTCCACCAGGGCCGGGCTCCGGGGCAGGTCCTGCCCGTGCTTGTCTTCCAATGAACAAAACACGCCCGCGGCGTATTGGGTGTTCTCGTCCAGCACGAACCCCGGCACCGGCTGGATGGCCAGGAGGTTCCGGGAAAGGCGCATGTGGCGCGGACCGTAGGGATAAAAGCGTGCGGTTACAGGATAGCGTTTGCCCAAATCAGGGGATTCCGGATCAATGTTTACGAGGAAGACGGGCGAGCGCTTCTCCATGGTTTCTACCGGCAAGGGAAAATCGCGCGACACCGGCGCCCGGAACCGGAAGTACACGGTAGGCCCGGTCGAGTAGCCGTAGCCTTTACTTACGGATTCCCTGATCCGGTCCTCCATGTCCATGTGCAGGGCGTCGGGGAACCCCTCCATGTCAATGCCGCCGCCCGGCAGCTTCCGCAGAGCGGTGGGAAAAGGAAGGTCAAAGAACCTGCCCTCTCCCGACAAATCAAACACCCACTCCGCAGGCGGACCGGAGGATGCCGGCGCAGACACGAAAAGGCCGCCAAACAGGAGAACCAGCACCAAGCTCGTCCCAAGCCTGAATTTCATGAAACACCTCCTTGACTGGAACCAAAAATGAAAACCAGGGTATTTCGGCTTTTATATTTTGGCACGATTGATAAATCGAAAGCAAAACAAAAACATAGAAGCTTGATGCAATAAAACACCGCTGGTACGATTATTAGACCTTCCGGCAAAATCGTTTAGAATAGGGTAATCATGAGGATACTGGTAACCGGCGGCGC
>JAWOBU010000170.1:0-3311 GCA_046484135.1 bacterium | reverse complement strand
CGAAAGCGCTAAACGCGTCTTCCAGATCGCCTTCTAAGAATCTGATTAACAATAGATTTACCTCACATCCAAGGGCATCCGGCATTGCAGGTACCATGAACCGGAAGAGCCTTTTTTGTTTCCAAGCAGGGCGGGTTCCGGCTTCCGGCCGGCATGTTACACTCTTCCGTATGCGAATATAGATTCAACCGGTTTGCTTGAAATCCGCAAGAGGCTTATAATTCAGTATAGGTCGGGGTGGGGCGGTACTTGTAACCTCCGGCAGAAGGTTGTGTGTTCATGGGCCTTATTCAAATCCTTAATGTAATTCTTCCTATTTTCCTTCTCATCTGTATCGGCTTTTTACTGGGGTATCGGGGCTTTCTCAAAGAAGAGGTGAACACGGTCTTCTCCCGCCTTATCTTTTACGTGTGCGTGCCCGCCCTTCTTTTCCGGAGCGCCGCTTTGACCGACCTGTCCGAGGCGGTGAACGGCACCGCCATCTGCTTGTTGGTCGGCGCGACCGTGCTTATAAGTGGCGCCGGGTACCTGTTCGCCTTTTCTTCCTCTCCGGAAAGACGGGGCGTGATAGCGCAGGGGGCCCACCGCAGCAACCTCGTTTTCATCGGCATCCCGGTTATAACGGCCGCGCTGGGAAGCGGCGAGTCGGTGATGGGCACGACCGCCCTTTTAATCGGAATTTTGGCTCCCCTTTATAACTTCCTGGCGGTGGTCGAGCTTACCCTTCCTTACTCGGAGGGGCGGAGCAACTCCGATCTCATGGCCCGGACGGCGCGGGAGGTTATGCTTAATCCTCTCATCCTGGCTTGCGCGGCCGGTTTTTTAGTTTCCGGGCTCGGGATTACCTTGCCGGAGGTTGCTGATAAGACCCTGGAGCTTCTGGGAAGTATCGCCCCTCCTCTGGCCCTGTTGGTGGTGGGAGCGTCCATGAAGTTTCAGGGTATAAAGGACCATCTTGCCGCGGGCCTCGCTGTGTCGGCGGGCAAGCTCCTCGTATATCCTGCCCTGGTTTATTTCCTGTTCGCTTATTTCGGTGTGGAGGGCACGTATCTCAAGGTGGCGTTGCTTCTGGTGGCGACCCCCACCGCAGTGATAAGCCACATCTTTGCCAGGGAGATGAAGGGGGACGAGCAGTTAGCCGCCTCCATCATCATTCTTTCCACCGTGCTTTCCATGGTTACCATCTCCGGCTGGCTGGCATTTTTAGGCTGAAAGGATCGCCACCGTCCGGCTTGCGGCAAAGAGGCTCCGCGCGCCCATTCTGGAACCTTACCCAAGCCTCTGGTATCATTTTCTACATGAACCCTTTTCAACTTCTTATCAAGCCCGCGGCAGGCGATTGCAACCTGGCCTGCGAGTACTGCTTCTACCGGGAGACGACACCGGTTTTGTACCCCGAAGAAAAAAGGCACCGGATGTCCTTTGAGACCATGGACCGGGTGGTCAGCGACCTTTTGTCCTACCGCTTTCCCGAGACGGTCTTCTGCTGGCAGGGAGGCGAGCCCACCCTCATGGGACTTGACTTTTTCCGCGAGACGGTACAGGCCCAGATGAAACACGGGCAGAGCGGGCAGTCAGTGGGGAACGCCTTCCAAACCAACGGCATCATCATTAATGACGAGTGGGCACGCTTCTTTGCCGACTATCGGTTCGTGGTGGGCCTGTCTTTGGACGGCCCCCGCGAGATACACGACCGCTACCGCAACACCGTGAAAGGGGAGGGCACCTTTGACCGGGTCATGGCAACTGCCGAGCTTTTCCGAAAGCACGGGGTGGCGTTCAACATCCTGTGCGTGGTGAACCGCTTCAACCAGGACCGGGCCCGCGAGGTCTACCGGTTTTTCCGCATGAACGGGTTTGATTACATCCAGTTCATACCCTGCCTCGAGACCGACCCGGACACCGGCGAGGTGCTTCCCTTCTCTGCCACGCCCGAAGGACTGGCCCGCTTCTTTGGCGAGGCGTTCGACGAGTATCGAAGGGACGGCTTCCCCCAGGTTTCCGAGCGCAACTTTGATGCGCTATTGAACATCCACCTGACCGGTCAGCCCAACATGTGCACCTTCGGCAAAAGATGCGGCGAGTACCTGGTGATCGAGCACAACGGGGACGTCTACCCCTGCGACTTCTTTGTGGAGGACAAGTGGAAGCTCGGCAACGTGTACGAGAAGAAGCTCTCGGAGTTTTTCTCCCATCCCCTGATGAAGAGCTTTGCCCGGGCCAAGTCGCAAAGGCCGGCCGAGTGTGAACAGTGCAAATGGGTCGAGTGGTGCCACGGCGGATGCTTGAAAGACCGGCTCCCGGACCGCGCTTCCGGCCCGGGGCGGACTTATTTCTGCCCGGCTTACCAGGCGCTCTTTGAGACCACTTATGATGACATGGAAAGGTGGGTCAAGGAGTACCGCGAAAAAGAAGCGCAGCAGGCGGCCGCCGCGGGCGCAGGCCCTGACTCCGCCGGAGCTGCTCCCGCCAAAGTGGGCAGGAACGACCCCTGCCCTTGCGGAAGCGGACTCAAGTACAAAAAGTGCTGCGGAAGATAAAATGGAGAAAAGATGATGAAAAAAGTCTTGATGGCGATGGCGGTGCTGGCGCTGCTGGTAATCGGACCGGGAGCGGCAACCGAGCCGGAAGGCTCTGCCCTGTCCGCGGGAGCGGCCAAGACCCGGATCGAGGTCCCGGAAGGGATGCCGCTCGCGGGCTACTTCAATCGCTTTGACGCACCGACAACCGGAGTCCATGACCCGGTGTACGCCCGGGCCCTGGTGCTTTCCTGCGGTGAAAAGCGGGTCGCTCTTGTAAACGCGGACCTCCTTTTATCCACCAGCGAGCTGGTTACCAAGCTGAGGGAGCGGGTTTCCGACCTTAAGCTCGACTTCCTGGTAATAACCGCCACCCATACCCATTACAGCCTGGGCGGCTACGTGGACAATCCCCTGGCCAAGCTGGCGGTCATGGGTGGGTACGAGCCGGAGGCTGAGAAGATAGTGCTGTCCTCCATGGAGGATGCGCTTCGGCGGGCGGACCGCACTCTTCAGCCGGCCATGCTGGGAGCGGCGCAGGGCGAGTCTCCGGGCGTGGCAAAGAACCGGCGGCACAAGGGCGGGCCCACTGACCCCCACATGCGCGTTTTGGGCGTATGGGACAAAAGCGGTCCGCTCCTGGCCATGATCGTAAACCATGCCATCCATCCGACCATCATGCCTTCTAAAACCATGAAGGCCTCCGGAGGATGTACCGGAGTTGCCGAGTCGCGGCTGGAAGAGGTTCATCCCGGCGCAGTGGCCATGTACATGAACGCCGGCCTGGGCGAC
>JAWOBU010000167.1:0-28442 GCA_046484135.1 bacterium | reverse complement strand
TTTCAATCCAAATACTTACAACTTAAGGTACGGAGCCGCTTTTGCCGGATATTACCACAATGTAGACAAAACGGGAAGTTTCCTACAAAATTGTGGGATGTTTTTACCAGACCGCGGCACTGCCCGTCTCTCCGGTCCGGATGCGTATGGACTCCTCCATCTCGAAGATGAAAACCTTGCCGTCCCCGATGTTGCCGGTCCGGGCCCCCCTTGTCAGGGCGTCCAGGGTCCTCTGCAGGTCCGGCTCCGTTACCGCGATCTCTATCTTCACCTTCTTTAAAAGGTTGCCCATCTCCTCCATGCCCCGGTAAACCTCGGTGTGACCTTTCTGACGGCCGCAACCCAACACCGGCGTAACCGTGATCATGTTGATGCCCTCCCCTTCGAGCTCCTCTCGAACCCTGTCCAACTGATACGGCTGAATAATGGCTACTACGTATTTCATGGGTTTTTCCTCCTTATGAGATTAAAAGATTAGAAGTCGTGCAAACAACTTTAGTCGCGACGCCACTGTCTGAAGTCCGTACAGTTATTATCTCCTTCACTCCAGCACCGTGTAACCGGCCTCCCGGTGCTGGCTTATGTCCAGGCCCACCATCTCGTCCTCCCGGGCCACCCGCATTCCAAGAACCACGTCCACCAGCTTGTAAAGAACAAAGGTCAGCGCCGCGGAGTAGGCTATGGTAGCTACCACGCTTATGGCCTGGATCCCGAGCTGGCCCGCATTCCCGAACACAAGACCGTCCGTACCCCCTATGCCCGCGCTGGCAAACACACCGGTTGCAAGCGCTCCCCACATGCCGCAGATGCCGTGGACCCCGAACACGTCCAGAGAGTCGTCATAACCGAGCCTCGGTTTTATCACGGCCACTCCCACGAACCCGAGCCCGGAGGCCACCGCGCCGATGGCGATGGCCGACATGGGCCCCACGAACCCGCAGGCCGGGGTTATGGCCACCAGCCCGGCTACCGCGCCGGTTGCCGCTCCCAGCATGGTGGGCGCGCCGTTGTGTTTCCACTCGATGAGCGACCAGGCCAGGCCCGCCGCGGCAGTGGACACAAGGGTGGTTACAAAGGCGTTGGCCGCGACACCGTCAGCCGCCAGTGCGCTCCCCGCGTTAAACCCGAACCAGCCGAACCACAAAATGGCGGTTCCAACCACCACGAAAGGCAGATGATGAGGAGTAAAGGGCTGGTTCTTGTACCCGTCCCGCCTGCCGATCAACAACGCTATCACCAGCGCGGAAACGCCTGCATTTATATGCACCACTGTGCCGCCCGCAAAGTCCAGCGCGTTTATGCCGGCAAGCCACCCGTCCGGACCCCATACCCAGTGGCAGACCGGGTCGTAAACCAAAGTCGCCCACAACAGCATGAAAACCAGGAACGAGCTGAACCGGATGCGCTCGGCAAACGCGCCCACGATGAGCGCCGGCGTGATAATGGCGAACATGCACTGGAAAACCATGAAAGCCAGATGCGGAATGCTCGAACCCTCCTGCGGCGCCATGCCCACTCCGGCAAGACCGATGTAATCAAGGCCCCCTACAAAACCAAAGCCCGCGTCCGACCCGAAAGCCAGGCTGTAGCCGATGACCACCCATTGCAACGTGATAACGCACATCAGGATGAAACACTGCATGAGAACCGAAAGAAAGTTCTTCCGCCGGACCATGCCACCGTAAAAAAGCGCCAGGCCCGGCGTCATAAACAAAACCAATGCAGCGCTCACCAGCACAAAAGCCGTGTCCCCCGAGCTAATCGCATCCATTGTCCCGTCCATCTTTCTCCTCCTGACATTTAATAAGCCGGGCTTGCCGAGTTCTAAATGAACGTCCATGCCCGCGCCGGTAAAAGGCAAGGCAAGGCTTGTGCCGGAAGATGTATTTTCTTTTGGAAACGAAGGAAAACAGGTAGTTACGAAAAAGGTTTGCAAAACATTAAAGCAAGGCCCCGAGGGAAAGTCTTCTTTGAGGTAGGTTTTCAGTCGCTTTTCTACATTTCAGTAGACTTTCTTGGGTTGAATGAGGAACAATTGTCAAGGAAAAATACAGTTGCGAACGAAATCTTCTCCAAGGCGGGAATCAGTTTTCAGGAGCTGTTCTTCTTTTTTTCGGCGCAGGGGATACACAGTAGCTTTCCGCCTGTCTCGCGGGTGCGGCTGTCCATGACCGGTTCGCCGCAGGAAGGGCACACCACGCTTTTTCTTATCTCGGCCTCGGGAGGAAGCTCCATGGTGTCTTCTTGGATGTCAAAGAGGTCCTCGGCGGGTTCGGACAGGAGGGTACGGGACTTGTCCTCGCGGGAGACGTTGCCGTCGCCCAAGGCGCCCGCTTTCAATGCGAGCCGCACGCCTTTGCCGGAGGGACGGAGCATAAAGGTAAAGGCCTGTTTGCCGTGGTCGCGAAAGAAGAAGTTGCCTTTCCCGAAGGTCGCGCCGGTAAGTACCTGGACAGCGTCCGCGGAGCAGGAGTCGTTCTCGACTATCGCCACCAGCTCCTCGTCTTTCGAGCGGCGGGACTCGAGCCTCTTCAGCGCTTCCCTGGACGCGCGGTACCCGATGAGAATACCGGGGCACAGGTGGCCATGGAAGTCAATGGTTTTTTGGAGGTCTTCGGGGATTTCCAAATGGGCGCCGGAATCGGCTACAGGAGACATGGTATCTTTCTCCTTTCGCAAAATTTTGCCGCTTTTAAGTGTTCCTTGAATGTCTCGGATTCAATCGGGCGGACCGATTATCTTTTCTATGGTCTCCAGCATGTTGTCGAACCCGAACGGCTTTATGAGGTAATCCTCGAACAGGTCCACGGCCTCGCCCACCACGTCCTGCTTACGGGCGGTAAGCGCTATGACCGGGATGTGCTGCCAGGCCGGGTTCTGTTTTATCCGGATGACCGCCTCGTCTCCTTTCATCTTTGGCATCTCGATGTCCATGACAATAAGATGGGGAAGATCGCCCTCGCACTCCTCCAACAGCTTTAACGCCTTCTTGCCGTTATAAGCCACGTCCACCACGTAGCCCTTGTCTTCCAGCTCGTCATAGGCCGCTTCCACCACTGTAGGACTGTCGTCAACAAAAAGAATCCGTTTCATGGATCGCATCCCCTTTTCTGCTACGGCTCCTGTTAATCATAAGACATCTGAAGAGTTACTGCAACAGGCTTTTGTCTCAAATCAGATCTTATTTCACGCCGAGACGCAAGGTAAAAGCGGGAATTGCGAATCAATATCCTTTACAACCCTTTTTTTATTCCGCGCTGATTAAAGATACCCCCTTGGCTCCCCGGAAAATCCGAAAAATTGTAATTTAATTTCGTGTTTTAAAACAATGTCTTAAGCATTGTTGTCCCTGAAGGGCCCTTGATAGAACAAGGAAAAAACCTTGATTTTCAGGCAATCTTTAAGTAAAATGGAAAGAAAGCGGGTTAATGCATTGATGAAAGAGGAGTTCCAAGCTCAAAGCATGACAGGGTGGAAAGCGGCGATCACAGGCGGAGGCGGCGAGCTGTGCGGTTTCATGGCCGAATCCCTGGCGGAGCGGGGCGCCCATGTTGCCATCCTGGACATAAACGAGGAAGCGGCGTCTTCGCGGGCCGAAAAGATACGCTCGCAAGGCGGCGTTGCCCTGAGCATAGCCGCTGACGTAACCTCGCGGGAGAGCGTGGAGCATGCGGCCGGCATCATAAAAAAGGAGTTTTCCGGGCTGCATCTTCTTATAAACGGTGCGGGCGGGAACCATCCCGGTGCTACCACTTCCGACGAAGTCAGTTTTTTCGACCTTCCGGCAGAGGCCGTACACAAGGTGTTCAACCTGAACTGCCTGGGCACCATAATTCCCAGCCAGGTACTCGGCCGTCTCATCCTGGAGACCGTACAGGAGTCGGAAGATTGCCGGGCCAATATCATAAACTTAAGCTCCATGAACGCTTTTCGTCCCTTGAGCCGGATTCCGGCCTACTCCGCGGCCAAGGCCGCGGTGTCTAATTTTACCCAGTGGCTTGCCGTGCATATGGCCCAGAACTATACCCCCCGCATCAGGGTGAACGCCATAGCTCCGGGATTTTTCCTTACCAACCAGAACTACTTTCTACTCATAGACAAGGAAAGCGGCGGACACACCGATCGCGGGCAAACCATCCTGGACCATTCTCCTGCGGGTCGGCTGGGCAAGGCCGAAGACCTGCTTTCTACCTTGCTGTGGCTTTTGGACCCGAAAAGCAGTTTCATCACCGGCACGGTGGTCCCGGTGGACGGGGGTTTCAACGCATGGAGCGGAGTGTGAAAAGCGGAGGTATGAAAGTGGCGGCAGACGAGAAACAAACAGCGGAAAAGAACTTGAACGGCCTCCGGCCGGGGGCCAACCTACTGGGGCGGACCCACCATCCGGCCTTGGGCATCCGGATTCCCGAGATGTTTCTCCCCGGCGTACTGGCTTCGTTGGACAAGCACAACTGCGCCGCCGGCTTCATGCTCAGCTTTGGCAGGGAAACCGCGCCTGAATCCATCATCCAGGCGCCTCCCGGAAGGTACGAGATAACGCTCGGACATACCGGGACCTCTATCAGGAAGTACCTGATCCACGGCTCCCGCGCAGCAAGAAACGCAGGGGTGCCCGTGGAAATGGAAGCCGATCATCTCATTATTACCGAGTCCTCCGCCATGGCGGTAAAACGTATCGAGGGGGTGAAGACCCCCCGCCTGGTCGGTCCCGCGGCACTGGAAAAATCCATCCGCTATAACCAGAAGGCCCTGGACGAGGCCATCTATACCGGCGTGGTCCGGGCGTTCACCACTGATACCTCCGACCTGTTCGACGAAGAGATTGAAAAGAAGAAAGGATCGCCCCTGACCAAGGCCTTCAAGAACGCCTTCTCCAAGGAAGAGCAGGACCGGCTGTTGAAGACCTACGTGGGCAGGTTCCGCTTCAAGGCCGCGGACGGAAAGCCCGTCCGGATCGAGCTCACCAAAGAGCGGCTCATGATGACCGCCCTGAAGTTCAAAAAAAGCATTGAGATAAACGCCAGGATTTACGAGGATATAAGAAAAAGGATGAAACATCCCTTCTCCTTCGAGGTCTCCATGGACGAAACCGAAAATCCCACTCCTGCGGCCCAGCTTTACTTCTACCTCGCTGAGTGGAAACATCTGGGACACGACTGCGACTTTGTGGCACCCAATATCGGCTTCAAGAAAAGAGAGGACTACACCGACAATCTGACCACATTGAGAAACCGCGTCCGGTCCCTGCATGCCATTGCACAGAACTTCGGGGCCCTCCTGTCCTTCCATTCCGGCTCCGGCAGCAGTCCTTACTCCGGGAAAGGCCAAGACGTATACCCGGTGCTCCTCGAATGCACCGGCAAAAGGCTTAAGTACAAAATCTCCGGCATCTACTTCGAGCTCCTCATGGAGATACTGGCCGGCCATAAAAAGGGCACGGACGCCCGCATTCTCTACGAGCTCATCCACAAGGAGGTCATGGACTTCCTGCGGGGGCAGATTGAAAACCAGGGACAGCTCGACTCCAGGATCCTCAGGAAACAGGTCTCCGTGTACGACTCCGCCAAACAAATGTTCGACCCTCGGGCGGACGCCTTCCGCTATCACTCCTTCCTCGCTCTCAACTTCCGCGATCAGAAGGGAAGGAGGTACTTCCGGGATCGGCTCATCAGGCTCTACAACGAGGACTTCAAGCTCAAAAAACAGATTGACCAGGAAATGGAAGCACTGACATCGAGGCTCATAGAAGGGCTCCAGTTCCAGAATAATTTCTGATGACGGGGAATCCCTGAATCGAAAAGAAGCTCCTGCCCGGGCAGTCGTAAATAAATGACCAGTCAGCGAAAAAGATTTGCAAATACCTTGGGAACCGGGCCGGTTAAATGGGCTTTTGCTGGGAACCTGCTCCCCGTTTTCCTCTGCTCAAATAAAAGCTCAGGTCAGCATCCCTGGAAAAACACATTATTTTCAGAATTTTAGTTGCTTTTTTCCATGAATGGTGGTATTATAGATAAAAAAGTGAGAAGAGTTGCCGGAAGGCGCCGGCACACCTTTTTGATTGATCCCGTGTGGCCGCCAATAACTGTATTTTAATAGCCTGGATGTCTTTTTTTTAAAACGCCATAACCTTGCCGTAACCACTGGAGTGAATTGATTTGACCACTGACGACTCCAAAAAAAGCACGGCGGAATCGGAACAGCATAAAAAAACCACCACCAAGTCCAAGTCGGAAAAGACCACTGCCAGGTCCGATAAGTCCGCCGCCAAGAAACAGCCGAAACAGTTGGAGCCCGGCCAGGCGGAAGCCCGTGCCAACGAGGCCCAGAACCGGATCATCCTGGACTCGGCCGGCAGGGTTGCCGAGCGGATCGGCGCCCGTCTTTTTTTTCTTATCCTGGAGGAGCCGGGCCAGTGCAAGATTCCGGAAAAGATCCTGAAGCGCAAGGACTTTGTCCTGGCCGTGCCCGCCAAGCTCATTGACGATGACTTGAAAAAGCAGTACAAGTCCATGCTGCCTATGCCCACCCTTCAGCTCACCCGGCTCGGCAAGATCAAGATGGCGGACATGCGGAGCCTGTCCGCCCACATGCTCTCGCATGGCGACAAGATCGTGTGCGTAACCGGCAGCCGCAGTATGTCTGTCCTGGACGCCATGCTGGTGTTGGACATCGGCAAGGAGTTCGAGCTTCTGGGCTCGCAGGAGATATCCAATATCTCCACCCAGGTGCGCACCGAGGTCTTCGAGGAGCTGGTTACCATATCCTCCGAGCTGGCCAACCAGGGCAGGGAAGGGAAGCCGGTGGGGGCCATCTTCGTGCTCGGCGACACCGACAAGGTCATGCAGCTATCCAGGCAGATGGTCTTCAACCCCTTCCACGGATACCCGGAGGAAGAAAGAAACATACTTGACCCCACCCTCCACGAGACCATCAAGGAGTTCGCATCCATTGACGGCGCCTTCATCGTCCGCGACGACGGAGTCATCATGTCCTCCGGAAGACACCTGAACGCCTCACTCGAAAACGAGAACCTGCCGCAGGGACTGGGGGCAAGACACGCAGCAGCAGCAGGAATAACCTCGGTAACCAACGCCACCGCCATCGCCATATCCGAAAGCACCGGCATGGTAAGAATCTTCAGAAACGGCAAAATCTTCATGGAGCTGGAAAAAGCCGCGCCCAACAAAAGGTGATCCTCAAAAACATGATTGACCCCTGCGGGGGTACCTGCTTATACTGGCTGGCGGAGGTTGTTCATGAAACTCCTGGTATGCGTTAAAGCAGTGCCCCTGCCCGAGTCGAGCTTTTGCATCAACAAGGAAGGCGACTTTTATGACGAGGGCTCTCTAAAGTACCAGGTGAACGAGTACGACCTCTACGCCATGGAAGAGGCAATACGAGTGCGCGAAAGTCTTGGAGACGTTCATATCACCGGAGTGATGGCAGGACCTCCCGAGCGGCATGACATGCTCCGGAAAGCCATGGCCTTGGGCGCGGACCAGGGCGTCTTGATAGACGACTCGGAGCGGCCGGCCCGCGACGCTTTTACCACTGCTTCCCTCATATCTTCTTATGCGAAAAACCAGGAATTCGATCTTCTGCTCTGCGGAGTCATGTCAGAGGACCTGATGCAGGCCCAGACCGGTCCCATGCTGGCCGAGCTCCTTTCCCTCCCGTGCGCCACTACCGTGGTGTCGCTGGAGTTGGGGGACACCGGACCGGAGGGCGCCCGCACCGCCATCTGCGAGCGGGAGCAGGAAGGAGGTCTCACGGAAAAGGTCGAGCTCGACCTTCCCGCGGTCATAACCGTGCAGTCCGGAATCAACACGCCGCGCTATGCAAGCCTGACCAACGTCCTCCGGGTGAAGGAGATGAACATCCCGGTCATACCCGCTCCCGAGCTTTACTCGGGCGGGCCGGCAGAGCGCCTGGTCCGCGTAGACTACCCCGAGTCCACCGGCCGGTGCGAGCTTTTGGAAGGCGACGCGGAAGAGGTCTCTTCCGAGATGATCGAGCGCATCCGCGCTCGGACCGGCTTGCTTTAGCGAGGACTGCCATGGCCGAAGAAATCCTGTCGGTGGCGTTGCCGGGCGCGGATGTTTTTGACCCGGTCTCCTTCGAGGTCGCCGCTTTTGCCAAGCAGTGGGGCCAAGCGCTGGATGCCCCGGTTTACGCGGTGGTGCTCCAGGCCCCCGCCGGTAATGCTCCCGAAAAGTTAGCAAAAGAGACCGGCCTTCCCGTGGTCTCGGTAGAGCACGAGTACCTGGAGCCATATAACGCGGACGCCTGGGTACGTGCGCTCCACCTGCTCATGCAGGAGAGAGGCGCCTGCCGGGTGCTCATTCCTCATACCGCCACCGGCTGGGACTTTGCGCCCCGCCTGGCGGTGCGGGCAGGAGCGTCTTGCTCGACCGCGGTTACCGGCTTTCAGCCGGATGACCCGGAAGGACTTTGCCGCCGGATATGCGGCGGCAAGCTGAAAGTGGTGGTGAAGCCTGCTTTGGACAAAAGCCGGGTTGTTACAGTGATGCCGGGAGCCGCTAAGCCGGAAGAGGCGGCAGGGGCGGGAGAAGTACAGACGTATGTGCCGCGGCTTGAAAAACCGGCGAGCCGGAACCTGGGCCTCTTCCGCCGGGCCAAAGGCGAGCTGGACCTGGGCCGCGCCGAGGTCATAGTTGCGGCAGGCCGCGGCCTGGGCGGACCCGAGCACCTGGACGCAGTCAAGGAGCTGGCCGCTTGTTTTGACAGGGGCGCGGTAGGCGCCTCCCGGCCAGTGGTGGACGCAGGCTGGCTTCCTCTCGAACATCAGGTGGGACAGACCGGCCAGACAGTGAGACCCAAGCTCTACCTCGCGCTCGGTATCTCCGGAGCCGTCCAGCACACCACCGGCATGAAGGAATCCGATCTCATCGTCGCTGTAAACAAAGACCCCAAAGCACCTATCTTCAACATCGCACACCTGGGAGTGACAAAAGACCTGCACGAGTTCCTGCCGGTGCTGACGCGCAAACTAAAAGAAAAGAAAGACGGGAAGTAGGACTCTGTAAAGCGTTCCATGCCGCTTGCGGAAAGTAAACTGTTCCTGCAGGCCGGCTTGGTCGCGACTAAAGTCGCTCGCACGAGTTTTTCACAACCGAGCTTATGACAGAGCTATTCTTCTTGCAGGAATATGAGGGCAATTTGCAGAAACAGTTGCGGGTCACCTTTTACTTTTATCCTTTCCTTTTCCGCCAGGCCGGCTGGTGTAGCCCGGCCTTCCTTGAGTGCGGCCAAGTCGCACCGCTCCATGCTTATAACCACGTCCGGCTCGAACCCGAGAAGGCCGCCCAGCTTCACATCAAAAAGAAGGGGCTCTTGCGGGTCGTTGATTTCGAGCCTCATGACGCCGCCTGTCTCTTCCAGCTTTCGAAAAGCCGCGCTTACTCTGTCAGCCAGGCCGGAGAGCTTTTCCGGCGAAAAATAGAGCTCATCCTTCCGGCAAACTTCCCGCAAAGCCTTGAGCGCCTGCCGGAACATATCCGCGGAAAAGATAAAAGTAACCGCGGCGTCATACCGGAAACCTTCGGAAGAGGAAAGCTCTTCCCCGTCCCACGAAAGTGTCCGGTTTCCTGCTTCGCTGCCGGAGACGACAAAGCAGAGATGCCCGTAAATGCGGGGCGCACAAACCCGGAGTACTTTTGCGAGCGCCTCCTTGTGCCAAGGGACCCATTCGGAGAAAAGGGCGGCAGGGCTAATGGTATGCGGAGGAAGAGGTAGATGGAGGGTTTCGCTGTCCCCGCTCACAGGTCTATCCTGTCTCGGTTTCCGGGTCGCTTTCCGGTTCAGTGTCTTCGGGAAGATAGGTGAAATACTCGTGGAGCTTGTCCCTGACTTCTTCTTTCTGAAAGCAGTCAACACAGGTTATGATCCACTGCGGATCGCTGACATGATAGTACTGGAAATAGTCGGTGTCATCGCCGGCGCTTTTCAGGACCCGCTCGTGCAGGGTCCCGGTGAGCATAATATAGTAGCCTACCTCGTAGGGAGGCTTGCCCTCCCGGCGGTGGATGGTCGGCTTTACTTCTTTTCCGCAGAAGGAGCACTCCAAGATACGCTTTCTCCTCCGAAGATTCACAAAAGCCGACGGTCCCGGGCAGTCCGGCCGGCGAAAAGTGCTGAAGACTGAGCGAGTGAATGGAAGTCGCGATTAAAATCGCTCGCACATGTTATGTCCCCTTCAGGAGCTTCCCAGCTTTTCTCCGGCTATCTCCCGGACCTTGTTTACCATGGCCTCGATGTCGTCGCCTTTTATGATGAAGGCTTCGGCGCCCACCTCGAAACAAAGGTCCATCAGCGCCATGTCGGTTTTGCCGGAATGGATGATTATGACCGTGTTCTGAGTAACCGGGCTCTTCTTTAAGTTCCGGCAGATTTCGATCCCGTCAATCCCCGGCATCATAATATCGAGAAGTACTATGTCGGGTTTCTCTTCCAGCACCGTTTTATAGACCTGGATGCTGGTGTCCACGGTTGTGACCTCGAAGCCGGCCTGTTCCAGGGCCTCCCTGCTCATGGCGAGCAGCAGCTTATTATCATCGGCTATTAGAATCTTACGCGACATCTTGTTATACTCCCGGAACCTTGCGGCCGGCGCACAGTGAATGGCGCCCGAAAGCCCTCCCATGGCGAAACCGTGCTCATCTACCTCCCATACGGCTTACACAGCTTATCACGTTAACATGAACTATTCAAGCCGTTTAATTCAGCTCTGCGCCCGGTCCGCCTTTGTGCTTGACCCTTTTTAACCCCGCCTATATCCTGATGAAAAGGCTGCGGACGACTATTCAGAAAAAGGAGGAGAGGAACCCCGGTTGGCTTCCGAGTCCGGACAAACGAGCGTCGCCGCGTACGAGTTCGAGAGCAAGGACGGCAAAAATATAGTTGTCCGGCCGGTCCGGGACGACGACCGGGCGGCGTTGGAGGACATGTTTCGCTCCTGTTCCTCGGACACGCTTTACACCCGCTTCTTGTCGCCTGGCGTCCGGGTCCCCCTTCGCTACCTGGACCGGCTTATGATCCACAGGCCGCCGGGTATCGTTTCCCTGGTGGCCCTCGAGGGGGAAAACGTCATCGGCCTTCTCAACTTTGTGAGGTATGAGCAGGGCGAGAGCGGAGAGATAGCCATCGTGGTCCGGGACGAGTACCAGAACCGGGGAGTGGGCAGCGGCATGCTGCGATTCCTTTACGAGCTGGCCCGCGGGCATGGAGTGAAAAAGTTCGTCGCGGACATAGACGCCGGCAACAGGCGGGTGTTCCACTTGATCCAGAGAAGCGGCTTCTCCTCCAGAATAGAAATAAACCAGGGAGTGGCCCACGTCGAGCTCTATATGGAGAAAAGCGCAGAAACCGGCTGATGCATTCGGCAGGGCTTCCTGCTATAATGCTTAACGAGGTTTCAAATGAAAACGAGACAATACCTGCGAGTGCCCCTGCCTATTATCCTCCGGATCAAAGTACATGAGACGGATGATGACTTCCGGGACGTGTCAGTGGAAGACGTGAGCTGGGGAGGGGTGTTTTTGGTCATGAATCCTCCGCCGCCGGTGGGAAGCAGAGTACTTATGCAATTCTCGCGTACCGAAGAGAACGTGTCCCTGGAGCTGTGGGGAACAGTTGTCCGCCGGCGGGAAAAAAAGGGTAAGTGGCCCACTGGCGTGGGGGTCGAGTTCGACACCCTGGACGAGGAGTCCCGGAGCCTGATCCAGAACCTGGTGGTGGAAGAGATCCTCGCACTGATTAAAAACTCACTCTAACCTCCGTTAATGAGCCCCGAAAACAATAAAAAAGGCGGCCTGGCCGAGATCGCGGTGGACGCGCCCATTACCGGTACCCTGACCTACCGGCTTCCGCCGGAGATGGACAAAAAGGCGGCGGCCGGCCAGAGAGTGCTGGTCCCCCTTGGAAACAGGAGGGTCACCGGTTACATCATGTCCTTTCCGGAAAAGCCGCCCGTGTCGGAGAAACAACTCAGAGATGTCATAAGCATCATTGATCCTGAACCGCTTCTGTCCGGAAAACAGCTTGATCTTTTCAAGTGGGCCGCCCGCTACTACTTCGCCCCCATAGGAGAGGTCATCAAGACCTCCCTTCCCGCCGGGATTAACGTGGCCAGCAAAAGGACCGCCCGGCTTACCGAAACCGGCCGAAAAGAGCTCATGAAAAATGATGACGCTCCCGCGGAAGGACTATCTTCAACCGATCACGTCCTGCTCGAGACCCTGCGGGAAAAAGGACCCGCCGCGGTTACCCGCCTTTGCTCCCGCAAGGGCATAAGCGAGTCCCGACTGGAAAAGCTTGCGAAAAAGGGGATGATCGAGCTTTCCCAGGAACTTCCCGGACCCAGGGTGAAAGAAAAAACTGAGCGCCTTCTTACCCTCTGCCGCGACCCCTCGCCGGAAGAGCTGGCCGGGCTCGAACGCAGGGCGCCGCAGCAGGCCCGGCTTATAAAAGAGCTGTCCGACAGAGAAGCCGTGCCCTTCTCCGAGCTCAGAAAGAGCTACAAGGACCCTGCCAGGCTGGCTGGAAAGCTCGCTTCCGCCGGCTTGGTAAAAGAGACCGAAACCATGGTCTCCCGCGACCCGTTCTCCCTGGAGCTGCCCCTGGAGCCGCCCCCGGAAAAGCTCATGCCCGAGCAGGAAGAGGCAGTAGAACGGATGTCATCCGCGATGGATGACCGCGGCTTCCGGGTGTTCCTGTTGCGGGGCGTAACCGGTTCCGGCAAGACCGAGGTCTATCTCCAACTGATCCGGAAAGCCCTTGATAATCATCAGGGGGCCATCATGATGGTGCCGGAAATAGCGCTCACCCCCCAGCTTCTGGCCCGCTTCCGGCAGAGGTTCGACCCTTCCCTCCTGGCTGTGCTCCACAGCGGTCTCAGCCCGGGCGAGCGGTACGACCAGTGGCGCCGGATCAAAAAGGGAGAAGCCCGGGTGGTGATAGGGGCCCGCTCCGCAGTGTTCGCTCCTCTTCCCGACACCGGAATCATAGTAGTGGACGAAGAGCACGAAGGCGCCTATAAGCAGGACCACGGCTTCATGTACCAGGGCCGGGACCTCGCTATAATGCGGGCCAAGAAAGAAGGGGCGGTGGTGGTGCTGGGATCGGCCACACCCTCGCTGGAAAGCGCCTGCCGGTGCGATGAAGGCGGTTATGTCCCGCTTACTCTCACCAAACGGGTGGTGGGACGGCCGCTTCCCGAGATCGAGCTCATAGACCTTAGAAAGGAAAAAAGAGACAAGGGCGACGCCGAGGAGGAGGACCCGGTGGCCGACCTGGTCAAGGACCGGGACCGGATGTTCGCGGAAGACCTTGTCTCGGACCGGCTCCGGGAGGAGCTCGAGTCGGCGCTCTCCCGGGGAGAGCAGTCCATACTTTTCATCAACCGGCGGGGCATCTTCTCCTTTATGATCTGCTTTGACTGCGGCCGTCGCTTTATCTGCGAGAACTGCGAGGTAAGCCTGACCTATCACCGCTCCTCCACCAGCAAGGCAGTGGATAATTTTTACGGCGAGCCCGCGGAAGGCGGGTATCTGTTGTGTCACTACTGCGGGTATCACACGCCGGTGCCGGAGGTCTGCCCCCACTGCCGTGGAGTGCGCATCCGGCCCTTCGGAGCAGGCACCGAGCAGTTGGAGGAAGCAGTGGTCGCCCTTTTCCCGCAAGCCCGGGTGAAGCGGGTGGACTCCGACGCCATGGGAAGCAGGGAAAGCTACTTCCGGCTTATTGACCAGGTGTGCCGCCACGAGATAGACATCCTGGTCGGGACCCAGATGCTGGCCAAGGGACACGATCTGCCGGGCGTGACCCTGGTGGGAGTGCTCATGGCTGACAACAGTCTCAACATGCCTGACTTCCGGGCCTCGGAGAGGACCTTCCAGATGCTCACCCAGGTGGCGGGACGCGCCGGCAGGGGAGACGCGCCCGGCAAGGTCATTATCCAGACCTTCCAGCCCGAGCATTACGCGATCAGGCTCGCGCTGGAGGGCGACTACGAGAGCTTTTACAAAGAAGAAGCAGAACGCCGCAAAGCATTGTGGTATCCGCCTTTCGCCAGGCTCGTCAACATGCGCTTTTCCGGGCTCGACCGCGATGCAGTACGCGCAACCGCCATGCTGGCGGGAAGGACCGCCAAACAGATTTCCAGGAACAAGGCGTACCAGGGGAAGGTAAGGATACTGGGACCGGCGTCTGCGCCCATCGCCCGCATCAAGGGAAAATCCCGCTGGATGCTTCTCATAAAAGCGGACACCCCCGGTACACTCACCGCATTCTGCGAGCACCTCGGACGCCTGATGGCCAAAAAAGAAAAACCCAAGGGAGTTACCATGGAAATTGACCGCGACCCGGTGTCCATGATGTGAAGGCTGCTTTGCATAAAAAGGCCGGACCAAAGCCATGCGGTAAAAACAGAATCATCAAAATCAGGATGTAGTGCCTGTCGCGGATTTTTGTCAATAAATTATAATAGTGTTATGCTTCCAAAAAGCATGAGGCACAGGTTTTGCTCAAAAGTCTTGATCAGCTTATAAATCCTTTTTAAGAAGGGAGCGGAGTATGAACCCTATATTCCAGGACTCTCCTGGCAAGGTTGTTTTGATGATGGGCAACGAGGCCATTGCCCGGGGCGCCATCGAGGCGGGCGTGGATTTTACCAGCTCTTACCCTGGTTCTCCGTCGTCGGAGATACAGGAGTTCCTGGCCCGAGGCGCCAAGATATTCGGCCATCACGCTGAGTGGGCGGTGAACGAAAAGACCGCGCTCGAGGCCTGCGTGGGAGTGAGCTTTGCCGGACTCAGGTCGCTTTCCGCCATGAAGCAGAACGGTGTCAACGTGGCCTCTGACGTGCTGAACACCATGAACCTGGCAGGCATCAAGGGAGGAGTGGTAGTGGCGGTGGCTGACGACCCCGCTGCCCACAGCTCGACCAACGAAATGGACTCCCGCGCCCATGCCAGGCTGGCCGAGCTTCCGCTGCTCGAACCCGGCAACATAGCCGAGTCCAAGGAGATGATAAAGTACGCGTTCGAGCTCTCCGAGAAGCAGAGGCTCATCACCCTGGTCCGGTCCGTTACCCGCATATCGCACGCCCGCGGTAACGTAACCCTGGGCGAGATACCCCAAAAAGACCGGCAGCCAGCGGTCGGACCTTTTGACAAGTTCCTGGCCCATCCCATCATGCACCCGCTTTTGCACCAGAAGAACGAGGCCATCCGCAAGGAGTTCGAAGGCTCTCCTTTCAACAGCTACCAGGGCCCGGACGACGCCCACGTGGTGATCATAACCTCCGGCACCGGCTCCATGTACTCGTGGGAGGCGGTGCGGGCGTTGGGCCTTTCCGACACCGTGGGAGTCCTCAAGCTGGGCACCACCTGGCCCATACCTTATGAGCTCGTTATGAAGCACCTGTGGCACGCGCGCGAGGTCATCATCATCGAGGAGGTTGACCCCTTCCTGGAGGACAACGTCAAGGTAGTGGCAGCGAACGGCGTGTTCGACGAGCTCGAGGTCCCCCGCATCTACGGCAAGCGCACCGGCCACGTGGCAGGCCCCAAGGGACCGGGCATCGGCGAGATGGACGTGGACATCGTCTGCGACGTGCTGGGAAAAATCACCGGCAAAAAGAAGACCGGGTCCTCGGAGAAGTTCCAGAAAGCAAGGGAGGAGATGTCCGGGTTCGGACTGCCCTCCCGCGAGTGGGCCTTTTGCGCGGGATGTCCCCACCGGGCCAGCTTCTGGGCCATCCGGACCGCGCTCAAGCTCGACGACCGGCAGGGGTTCCTGCTAGGCGACATCGGCTGTTACTCCATGGGAGTAACCAAGACCGGCTACAGCCTTTCCCGGAACCTCTCCTGCATGGGATCGGGAATCGGGCACGCCACCGGCCTCGGACAGCTCGCGGGCATGGACCAGCCGGTGGTCGCCATCGCGGGAGACTCGACCTTTTTCCACTCCTGCCTGCCCGCGCTCGCCCACGCCAAGTACAACAACTCGAACTTCACCTTTATCGTGCTCGATAATACCGCGACATCCATGACCGGGTTCCAGCCCCATCCGGGCACCGGCAAAAACGCGGTGGGAGAGCCGGTAGAGGCCATAGACATACCCGCGGTCTGCCGCGGCTTCGGGATCGAGCCGGTGGTGGTGGACCCCTTTGACATCCGGGAGGCGGTCGCGGTGCTTTATGACACGCTCCAGAAAAACGAGTTCCAGGTGCTTATCTTTCGACACAAGTGCCAACTCATCCAGACCCGGGAGCTCACCGAAGAAAGGCCCCGCGTCTACGTGGACCAGGAGGTGTGCGTGGGAAAGGAATGCGGCTGCATGGCCTTCTGTTCCCGCGTGTTCGGCTGCCCGGCGCTGATCTGGGACAACGAAAAAGGAAAGGCCATGATAGACGACGTCATCTGCACCAGGTGCGGCCTGTGCGTCGAGGTCTGCCCCCACGGAGCGATCAAGGTGGAAGAGAAGTAAAAGCAAAAGAGAGCGTCACTATGAAGTTTTCCAAGATATCTCTGCAAAACTGGAAAAACTTTGCCACGGTGGAAGGCGTTCCTTTACAGGACAGATGTTTTCTTATCGGGCCCAATGCCTCGGGCAAATCCAATTTGCTGGACGTGTTTCGTTTCCTCAAGGACCTTGCCGCGGAAGGTTTGTATAAAGCCGTTAACGCCAGGGGTGGAGTATCCAAATTAAGGGCCGCCGCCGGCAGGAGGCATTCTTCCCTTATTATTGATTGTTCATTGACAAGTCAGAATAACGATGAATGGCAGTATTACCTGGAAATAAAACAGAACAACCAGAGAATACCATATGTAGAAAGAGAACACGTAAAGAAAAACGATCATACTGTTCTAGATCGTCCTCTTAAGGAAGAAAGGTCCGATTCCGAGCTTATCTCCCAGACCTATCTCGAGCAGGTAAGCATGAACCGGAATTTCCGGGAGATAGCGAATCACTTTAAATCCATAAACTACCTTCACGTTGTTCCTCATATCATTCGGGAGCAAGGAAGGATTGTTCCCCAGGAAGACGATCCCTATGGAAGCGATTTCCTGGACCACATATCCAAGGTCAATGCCAACACCAGAAAGGCGTGGCTGAAAAGGATTGAAGACGCCGTCAAGATAGCGGTCCCCCAGTTCGAAGATTTCAAACTGGAGAAAGACAATAAAGGCGTTCCCCACCTGATGGTCAGATACAAGCACTGGCGCAGACACGGAAGCTGGCAGAACGAATCCGACATGTCCGACGGTACCCTGCGGCTGCTCGGCTTCTTATGGGCATTGCTGGAAGGCAAGGGTCTTCTTTTATTGGAGGAACCCGAGCTTTCGCTTCACCCCGAGGTTGTCAGAAATCTTCCCCAAATCATGGCTAAGGTGGAGAGGAAGAGTCAAAGACAAATAATTGTGAGCACCCACAGCCCGGAGATGCTCGCCGACGAAGGCATCGCACCCGAAGAGGTGCTTCTTCTTATCCCCGGCGAAGAAGGCACACAAATAATGACAGGCTTTGAGTCCCAAAGAATAAAAAGCATGATGGAAGCAGGGTTAAGCGCGGCTGAGTCTGCCTTTCCGGAGGCCGCTCCGGAAAACCCGGAGCAGTTAAGCCTTCTGGATTGGACAAAATAAGCATGGAGGAGAGCGGATTCGTGACCTTTGTCGTAGAAGGTCAGCTCGATCAAATCGTCGCCAGGAAGTTAATATCCGCTACTTCCATTAACAATTACTATTTTATCGTCAAAAGAGGGAAAAAGCAGATTCTGGAACGGCTTTATAAATTTAACAATACATGTAAAAGCATGCGCCAGCCGTGGATAGTTTTAATGGACCTTGACAATGATGCGGAATGTGCGCCGGTCTACCTTGAAGAAAAGCTTCCCGCTCCGGCTGCGGACATGTTCCTCAGGCTGGCCGTGCAGGAGGTGGAATCCTGGCTTCTGGCCGACCGGCAAGGCATAGCCAAGTTTCTGGGAGTATCCGAAGAACACGTCCCGAAAGAAGTTGAAAAAATACAGAAGCCGAAAAGAACTTTAATAGACATTGCCCGCAAAAGCAGAAGAAGGGATATTAAAGGAATGGTTCCACAACCCGGCAGCTCGGGCGTTCAAGGCAAAGAGTACAACTCGATCATGAGCGAGTTTGTTCTATCTTATTGGAAACCCGACTCCGCCTCGGAAAACGCTGACAGCTTACTGCGGTTTTTAAAGGTACTGGAGCGTATCGAAAAGAATGAACATATAAGAAAGGAATAATCCATGGCTCTTTCCAAGGACCCGTTGAACCTTGTTATTACCGGCGTGGGCGGCCAAGGCAATATCCTGGCCAGCCAGCTCACTGCGAGCTCGGCCATCCGGGAGGGATTTTACTCCTCCATTGGCGAGACCTATGGCGCTTCCCAGCGCGGCGGCTCGGTCATGAGCCACGTCCGGTTCTCGCGCGAGTTCCAGTACGGCCCGCTCATCCCCAAGGGGGAGGCCGACGTGATCCTGGGCTTCGAGCCACTCGAGACCTTACGCATCCTGGTGGACTACGGCCACGAAGGCACGCACGTGATTTTCAACCCCCGTCCCAACTACCCCATCAGCGTGCTGTCCGGCCAGGTTGCTTACCCGGAGCTCGACGACCTGTTCAACAAGATAAAGGACCTTGCGAAGAGCGCCAGGATCGTG
Organism: bacterium; assembly: GCA_046484135.1. Lineage (GTDB taxonomy): Bacteria > RBG-13-61-14 > RBG-13-61-14 > RBG-13-61-14 > DATKZS01 > CAYQTK01. The sequence continues at coordinate 9,736 of JAWOBU010000167.1, read as the reverse complement.
GAGGGCACGGAGCTGGCCAAGGAACTCGGCACCCTGGTGGCCCAGAACGTGGTCATGGTGGGGTCCCTGGCAGCTTCCGGCCTGCTGGAGATTCCGCTCGAACGCTTCAAGGAGACCATCACCGAGGTCTTCGAGTCGAGCCGGGAGAAAATTGACTTCAACATGAAAGCATTCGAGCTCGGAGTAAAGGGTTTCAACGAGTCGCGGGAGTTATAGCCTTACCTTTGCCGGATCATCTTTCTCGCCACTTCGATCCGATGCAGGTGATTGGGACCGAGGACCAGCTTATTGGCCCGGGCGTCCCTTCCGAGCCTCTCCAGGAGCGTTCCCTGCACTGCCCCCCGGATGCCGAAAAGCCCGGCAGCCGCGTCTGTCCCTTTTATAGCGGCTTCAGTCGCGGTCCACTTCGCCTCCCGGGCCATCTTCTCCGCTTCCGTGGACCCCGCGTCCACCGCACCGGCCGCGGCCCAGGTCATGGCCACCGCGGCGTCCAGCCCGGCCGCCATGTCCGCCAAGGCAAGCTCAATGGACTGGAACTCGGATAACGGCGAAGAGTGCGAATCGCGGCTCCGGGCCAGCTCCACCACCTGGTTTACGGCCTCGATCAGAAGTCCGCACGACAAGGCGGCAGCCAGCGGCAGTGCGGCAATGGTCGCCCTTCTTGCCACCTCGTAACCCTGGCCGGCGCGGCCCAGCAAGGCGGAGGAGTCCACCTTACACCCCTCGAACACCAGGTCCACCGCGGGAACGCCCCGCAGTCCCTGCCGGGAAAGCTCGGTGGCCGGAAGCATGCCGGTGGTCCCGGCAGGCACCACGAACGCGCTCAAGGCCTTTTTCAGCCGCGCTTTTGCGTTGGTCGCCGCGATAACAATCACCATGTCCGCCTCCCGCGCGCCGGACACGAACGTCTTGCGGCCGGAAAGCACGTAGCCGGACTTGGATTTGCGGGCGGTGCTGATGGTTCCCGGCGAGTCAGGGGCAGGCTCGGGCTCGGACAGGGCGAAAGCGCACACCTGTCTTTCGTCCACTATCTTTCGGAAAAGCTCCTTTGCCCGGTCCTCGGACGCGAACCCGGAAATGGCGCTGGCCGCGAGCACCTGGAGAAGCACGTTCAGGCCTGCCGCACCGCATCCGCGCGCCAGCTCCTCCACTACCACCACCGACTCGGTCAAGCTCCACCCCCCTCCGCCGTACTCCTTCGGCACCCGCATGGTCATGTAGCCCGACTCCCACAGCCGGTCCCAGAGCTCGGCCGGGAAGTAGTCGTCATGGTCTATCTTTTCCGCCTTTTCCGACGCCGCCGCGGCCACCTTTCTTGCCTTGTCCCGCATCCGAGCCGTCTTCTTGGTAAACATCCGCATGGCAAACTCCACTCAAGTGCTACCCGGACAGCAAAGCTAGCCGGGCTCCCCTTTTAATTACGCAGCCTCTCAATTACTTGACCTCGAGCTCGTACTCGTTCTCGAGAGTGACATCTTCGGCTTGCAGATGAATTACAAGCCGGTAGATGCCCTGCCACCGAAGCCGGACCTCTGCGTTCATAAGCGCAAGCGCCATCGAGTCGGCCTCCAAGGTCTCGGCATGGTCCTTCTCCAGCACCACGTCACCCGCGGGAGAAACCACGGAAAGCTTTACGTGTATCCCCGCCTCTTTCCACCTGTCGTTTACCGCGTACACGGGAATGCTCACCACCTGGTTTCGCCGGAATTTTTTCTTCTCCAAGACGGTAAAGGCGTACACCGGGCTCATGGCCTTTTTAAGCTCGTAGTAGCTATTTTTGGGCACCCGCCAGTAATCCAACACCGACCACTGCACGGCAGGGTTTGCGTCAACAAAAATATAAGCGAGACACCCCCCACAGGGCTTGTACTTCAAGGCCCGCGCCCGGTCAATGTAATAGCGGTTAAGGCGCGACTGGTAACCCTGGGACGCCCGGATAAGCTCTTCCAGGGTCTTGTACTTTTTCGGGTTCAAGTATGCCTTCATGACGAGCGGCCGGCATTGGTGCTTTATCTGCAACTTCTTGAAATCGAGCCTGGCAAGGTCAGCTTCCATGAAGCGGCGGGCGCTCTCCGGCTCGGGAAAAGACTGGGCCCCGAACTCGGAGACAAAGCGGAAAAGCTCCGGTCTCTTGCGATACTTCTTATGAAGCCTTGAGAGCGGGCCCATGTGCCATCCATAGTACAGGTGGGTGTCGCCCGGCTTGCGGAACACTCCCCGCTCGCCCGAGCTCTCGATTGCCGGCCGGTGCGGGTCCAGAAAGCGCGTGCGGGCGGCAAGCTCCGGGTCCATGACCTCCCGGTCGCGGCTTCTTATGTACCTGGTGAAAAGGAGCATGACAAGGTCAAGCGGCCCCGGCCGTTTGGCCGGGTCGTACATCCGGAAAGGCTCGTTGTGCATGCACCAGAGAGCGATGGACGGATGATTGCCCAAGTGCTTTACCATCTTTCCGGTCTGTCGCAGGGCCTGGGGCTGGACCTCTTTGCTGTAGCCCCACTGGAGGGGAAAATCCTGCCAGACGAGCATGCCTTTTTCATCGCATACCTCGTAAAAAGCGGGATGACCTACGTGTCCGTGGACGCGGAGCATGTTTAGATTGCACTTCATGACGAGGTCCACGTCCTGTTCGGCGCGCTCTTTGGTCATATCCGCGATACGCACGTCTCCAGGCGGATAGTTGTTGCCGCGGACGTACAACCTTCTGCCGTTCAAGTAAGTAACGTAGTTTCTCATCTCCACGGTCCGGACGCCGAAGGGGGCATGGAAGGTGTCGGAGGGGTCGCTTTCTCCTTTTACTGTTGCTTTTACTTCGAGGGTGTAGAGCTCCGGGCGGCCATGGTCGTGGGTCCACCAGAGCACCGGGTTATAAAGGTCCAGTTGGTACTGGTAAGTCCGCTCTCCGGCTGATACGTACACCTGTCTTGTAAAGATTTGCGTTTCTCCGTCAAAGGTCCGGGGCACGAAGGATATGTGGATCTCGAGGTCGGACTCTTTATCGGAGTTGATGGTGATCTCTCCGAAAAGACGCGCCCGTGAGCCGTCGCTTTTTATGTAGACGGTGCTGAAGAAAGGCTCCGTGATCCGGACGGGTCCGGTGGACAGTATCTCCACCGGCAGCCATATCCCTCCGGGGTTGGCGTCCGGGTCCATGGACACCCAGTGGTGAAAAACGCCCGTGATCTGCCGCTTTTCGGTTTTGTTCTCTTCGGCGGGACAATCCGCTTCCACGAGCAGCTCGTTGTCCTCAGCCATCAGGCCGGTCACCTCGTAGTCCACCGGAAAGAAGTAGCCTTCGTTCGCGCCCAGCCTTACGCCGTTCAGATAGACAGTATACCAGTAGAAGACGCCTCCGAAGCGAATGAACAGCCGCTTTCCGGGCTCGGGCCTGAACTGGAACCTCTTTTTATAGACGGTCTTGCCGGTGTGGTTTTCCAGGCCGGCGGTCTGTTGCCAGTGGCCGGGCACGGTGGCTTTCAAACAGCCGGAGGCAAAGTCGTAATTTCCGTCGAACCTCTTTACCGGCAGTATGTCCCAGCTCCCGCAGAGGTCCATCTCTTTGTACATGGCTCTTTACTCCACATCCTTGAAGTACACCCGGTCGCCCGGCCGGATGTGATGCCGATCCGCCTCTCCGGCGTTCACTTCCAGGCCCCACTTGCTGGGCTTGTCTATTCTTCTGGGAGTAAGTGTCTTTGGCTCAGCGTTTTCCACTACTCCGGCCACGGTCTTGTCCGGGGCTATAAATATGATGTCCAAAGGGATGTAGGTATTCTTCATCCAGAAGGTGTGCACCTTTACCTCGTCAAAGACAAAGAGCATTCCGCGGTCGGGGGGGAGGTCCTTCCGGAACATGAGCCCTCTTTTTATCTGTTCCGGCGTCCGGGCGACTTCAACCTCGACCCTCCAGGTGTCGCCCCTTTGGTTCTCCAGCACCACCGCGGCGTGGTTTCCGCGGGAACTCCCGTTCTTGCCGCTGTTGTCGCAGTCGCCCGTGGCCAGTAGAAACAGGGCAAGCACAAACAGGAGGAGCGACGAGTAACCTGATTTGGGAACGACCTCTTTATAAGGAGGCATGGCTTGTTCCGGTCCTCAGGGGAGGCGCTTTTCTATCCATTCGATCATGAAGGAGATGGGCTTTTGCTTTTGCGTTTCATTGAACATCTCGTGATAGAACCCGTCCCAGTACTGGAGGGCGGAGTCCTCGGTAGTGAGCCGGTCGTGGAACTCGCGGGCGCCGGCAGGGTTTACCATGTTGTCGTCTCCCGACTGCATGACCAGGACGGGAACGGTTATCTGGTGGGCATTCTGCTGGACCCTGTCAATTGCGTTCAGAAACTCGGTGAACCACCGGGCGGAGACCCGGTCGTGTACCAGGGGATCGTTTTTATAATTCTGTACTACGTCCGGATCGTGCGAGATGAACTCCGGGTCCAGTCCGTTGGACATGGTAACGAAGGGAAAAACTTTGCTGAACAGTCTTCCCAGGGCCAGCTTGATGGCGGGCTCGTCCACATCCACCCGGAGCGCGGCGGAAGAGAGAATGAGCCCGGCCAGGCCGTGGCCTTTGGTTATGGCGTAGCCTGCGCTTATGAGCCCTCCCATGCTGTGCCCGACAAGAAAGACGGGCATGTCCTGGAAGCGCTCCCGGACCTGCCTGTGCAAAATCTCCAGGTCGTTTTCATACTCCTCGAAGCTAAGAACGTGTCCCCTTTTGCCGCCGGAGCGGCCGTGCCCGCGGTGATCGAGGGCGAAGCAGGCCAGGTCCCGCTCGACCAGGGCGGCGGCCACGTGCTCGTATCTTGCCGAGTGCTCGCCCAGTCCGTGCGCTATCATGCATACGGCCCGGATGGTGTCCGGTATCCAGGCCTGCCAGAAGATTTCCACCCCGCGGGCGCCAGTGAAGCTCCCTTGTTCCGTTTTCAATTTCTTCTCCTTATCCTCCTCCTACGGGCGTCATGATCGCGACCTCGTCCCCTTGCCCGAGCTCGGTGTCAAGGTCGCCGGGCACGTCCAATGAGTTGCCGTTCAAAAGAACGGTGGGTGGCCGGGGCATTTTCAGGATTCTTTTAATGAGCTTGCCCTTGTAATGCCGGGACTTGTCCGCCAACTTGAAAGCCTTTTTCAGGGACACCCCTTGAGGGACCTCCAGGTCGAACTGGTAAGTCATCATCTGCCCGTCCAGGAATCCGGCCAGCTTGAAATGTATCTGGATAGTTTGATGGACCATGTTCGAAAGCTTCTCAGCCGTAGATGTCCTTTATCACCTCGTCGAGTCCCAGCTTCTCCAGCCTTTCCTTCAAGGGCTTGCCGGTCTCGAAGTCCCAGCCCATCTTTTCGTAGAACTCCCGGGCCAGGGTTTCCGAGTCAATGGTGACGCCGGCATGCGGTCCTTTCTCCAACGGAGGCTGTCCCTTGGCACGGCCGGACATCCTGGTGTCCTTGTAGGTTATTCCTTCCCGCACGTTGAAAGCATGTCGCAGGGTCTCGATCCGCTCGCCGACCTCGAACCACTGGTTGTCTGAGAACTCCCAGCCGGTGGCGGCGTTCAGGTACTCGAAGAGCGGCAGCTTGGGCCCGCATGAGAGCCCGAACAGACAGACCCCGGCTCCGTTTACCACCTGCATGAGGTTGGAGTTGATGGACTGGTTCTTGGCTTTCCCGTGAGGGTCGGTCTTTTTCTTTTTGCTCATGAAGGGCTTGACCTTGTCCGCGTCAGGGCTGTACTTGTCGAGCTGGATGAGCTCCTGCCAGACAAACCCGGAGATGGTGTGGCGACCCGGCGTAGGCTCTGCTTCATACGCCAGTCCCTGCAGTACGTCGAACTTGGGGTCGTGCATGGGCAGCTCCTGGCCGCCGGCGTGGACCGCGAACTTCTCGGCCCCTTTGCCGATCTTCTCCGCGGCCCGTTTGACTCCGTCGGCGAGTACGTCGCCGATGCCTTCCCGGTTTATGACTTTTTCCAGAAGGGCCATGGCGTCCTTGGCGTTGCCCCAGCGGGGTTCGAGCCCGTCCAGGTCGTCCTTGGTCAGAATGCCGTTCTCGAAGCACTCGATGGCAAAGGCCACCACTGCTCCGGCGGAGATGGTGTCCAGGCCGGCGCGGTTGCACATATCGTTCAGCTTAAAGATGGCGTAAACGTCGTCAATCAGGCACAGTGTCCCGAACGAACACAGGGTCTCGTACTCGGGCTTGTGGCTTTCCTCCAGGGGCCAGGGCCCGTCCTCTACTTTCACGATGCCGCCGCAACGGATGGGACAGGAAAAACAGCCGTACTTTTTATCCTCGTACTTCAGGACCGAATCGTCGCTTATTTTGGTTGCCTTGTCGAGGGGAAAGTCGAAGTGCCCTGCCCCTCCCCAATTCTTGACCGGGCTGTCACCGGACTCCGCGGACATGGAGGTCACCCCCATGGTGCCGTACTTTTTCAAGACCTGGCACCACAGGTCGCCGCCTTGGGCCATGGCCATGGGCGAGATCCGGGTCAGCTTCCCCGCGGTCTTGACCAGGCGGGAGCCCAGTATCTTCTGCAGGGCGTCCCTTCTGTTCAAGGACTTGCCGAAATCTTTGGACAGGGCCTTGATCCGGTCTGAGTTCTCGGACTCGATTTTCTGTCTTCCGGAGGCCACCACCGCCTTCAGGTTCTTGCTTCCCATGACTGCGCCGAGCCCGCTTCTGGCGGCGTACCTGCCGTTGTCATTGGCTATGCCGCTTATAAGGGACAGCTTCTCCGCGGCCGGTCCGATGGACGCCATCCTTGCTTTCTTGTCTCCGGTCTCTTCACGAAGAGCCGCCTCGGTTTCGACCACGTCTTTTCCCCACAGGCCCGACGCATCTCGGAGCTCGGCTTTTTCGTCGGTCAAGTAAAGGTAAACCGGTTTTTCGGATTTGCCCTGAAAGAACACTCCGTCGTAGCCGGCCTGTTTAAGGGCCGGGCTCAGGTTCCCGCCGCAGTTGGCGTCCCCCCATCCCAGGGTAAGGGGGGACTTGGCCACCACCATGAACCTGCCGGCGAAGAGCGCGCCCGTGCCGGTCAAAAGCCCCGAGCATAAACCCAGTATGTTCTCCGGACCCAAAGGATCGGCACCGGGCGGAATACGGTCGTACAACAGCTTGGCCCCAAGACCGTAACCGGTCATGAACTTCTTGTAGGTCTCTTCCGATATCTGTTCGTCCTTTATGTCGCCGGAAGACAGGTCAACCCACAGTATCTTTCCCATGTATCCTTTGCCCATTTAAGTACCTCCTTTTAAGAGTACACACTCGATTGTATTCATCTGCCTGATCGTCCTTATTTTCCTGCACGTAACCTGCTTTTGCAAGGAGATTACGGTCCTCCCCAGCCCGGAGGGATTGACCCGCCGGAATTGGGACCTTGCTCGCCCGGCCCTTTCTTATCTTCTTCGGAGTGCCCCTCTTCCGGCCGGCCGGTCTCGGGCGATGTTCCTGGTTCCTGCGTCGGGTTTTGATATCCGGAAGGAGCGGGAGGAGCGCCGCCGGAAGGTCCGGGCGGCTGTCCCTGGCCGGGTCCGGGGCCATAAAACGGCGGCCAGGGGTATTGGCCGGGCGGCGGCCATGCCGCGGGCGCCATCATGCGAAGCGGCCGGAAGATTCTTATCCCCAGAAGCCCTCCAAAGGTCGCCACCGCGCATGATACCAGGATCAGAAAGAACATGCCTATAATAATGCTGACGAAAGAAGTCCCCTGCTGAAGCCCTTGTAAAAAAGAGTCCTGGAACTGGGGCGGCAGGTTCTGTAAGAACGGCTCGATGGTTTCCGGGTCTAATTGCGAGGGGCTCACAAGCTGAAAGAGCATGTTCATGATGGAGTTAATGAGCCCGCACAGCGCTCCCGCGCCCAGTCCGGCCAGTGCTCCGCTTCCGTCCGACGGATAAAATGGCGAGTAGTAGACCACGACATAGGAGGCAATCATTCCTCCCATAATGTACCAGATGCAGCAACAGCAGCAGTTAGGATAGCCGAGAAGCGGTATGCCGCTCAAAACCCCGCTGGCAATCCCGCCCGTGAGTATGGCTCTTGTTAATAACGACCTTTCCAAAGTTCTTCTCCTGTAAAAATATGGGGTTGATCTTCAGGGCCGGCCCGAGTTACGGCGTTTTCATCACTGGCCGACTTCTTTCCGGAGAGGGACTTAAGCAAGGAGACCGCTTCGAGAAGCGCGGGCCAGAGCGATCTTGCCGCCACTGCACTGAACATGAAGCCGGTTAAAAACCGCAAATGGGCGGGTGAATCCACAATGCCCGCGAGGTTCAAAACGCCGTCCATACACATGGGAGCGATGCCGATAAAAAGCACTGCGTTTGACACGGGTAGCCGGCGCCGTTTTTCCGGGACGAGACGCCATAAGCTCCAGGCAACAAGAAAGCCGGTGTACAGGCCGGTGCATCTCGCGCATACCGGCAAAAAGACACCGAAAAGGCGGCAGCTCCGGGCGGGCTCTTGGTGGCAGAGCAAGGCGAACCAGTCCCTGGTCATGGCTTCCAGGTGCCGGGTCTGAAAAAGCAGTGCTTCCAGGACGGGCGAGAACAACGCCGCACAAAGCGCCACAGCAACAGCCAGTCCAATCCGGTAAACTATCTTTTCGTTCATGACCGCTTCCCAGTCTGGCCGGAGACGAGTCTGAAGTCAAGGGAACAGTTTACGCAAAAGTAATGGCGGCCGGGCGCAATTCTGTTGAATACGTGTTTTTCGCGGCTCAAGCCTCTCGCACATATAAACTCTACTGTGTGCGAGCAACGGAAGTCGCGATTCGAGAGACTGCTTTCACGCTTGGTATGATTTCAGCCGCCTGCTCTGGTCCTTATCATGACCGTGCGTTCGCCCTCCTGTACCACTTCGCCGTCCTGGTTCTTGAGAGAGGTCTCCAGCACCACGATGCCCCGGGCCGGGTTTCTGGTTTCCCTTTTGCTTTTTATGGTCTGGACGGCGTGCACGGTGTCTCCTATAAATATGGGTTTCTTAAAGCTCCAGTTAAGCCCGAGGAATGCCACCAGGGTGTCGTTGTACAGGTCCAACTGCTGGACCAGGCCCGAGCAGATAGAAAGCCCCAGCATACCGTGGGCGATCCTTTTACCGAAGGCGGTCTTTTTAGCGTGCTCGTCGTTCATGTGGAGTTCATTGAAGTCGCCGGAGATGCCCGCGAAGTTGACCACGTCCGCTTCGGTTACGGTCCGGGCCTTGCTAACGTATGACGCTCCCTCCTCCAGGTCCTCGTAGAACAATCCGTGCGGACGGTCGTTCATTTTTTCTTCTCCCTGTCGGGCTGTTTCAAACTTTCCTCAAAGTGCCGGCAATCTCTTTTGTGCCTCCTACTCGGTTTCCAGGTCCCTGTAAAAGCATGACCTTTGGCCGGTGTGGCAGGCGTTGCCGTCCTGGTGTATTCCAATGAGCAGGGTGTCGCCGTCGCAGTCGTACTTGATCCATTTAACGTGCTGGAGGCTTTGCGAGGTCTCCCCCTTCTTCCACAGTTTCTGCCGGGACCTGCTGTAGTAGTGGCACAGCCGGGTCTCGAGGGTGAGCTTCAAAGACTCCTCGTTCATCCAGGCCATCATGAGGACCTGGCCGTCTTCCACGTCCTGGGTAATGGCCGGCACTAAGCCGTTGTCGTTCCACTTGATCTTGTTCTTGATCTCTTCAAACTTCTGCGCTTCATCACTCATTTCCGGATTACTCCTTTACAGGTTCTTGTCCCGGCAATTTTGTCTTCTCTGTTGTCCGG
>JAWOBU010000220.1:0-8071 GCA_046484135.1 bacterium | reverse complement strand
ATAGAAAACAGTTCAACAGGTTCAAAGCTATACCCAACCTCTTATATTGCGACGGCAACGAATGGGCGCTCTACAGAAGCGGAGAAAAAATCAGAAACGTAACCCGCTTGTCCGGCGACATTGTGGAAGAAGGCAAGAAGGCCGTATCAGAAAAAGACGCAAAAGCAATACAAAGTCTTTTAAGAGACTACCTGGAATGGAACCCAATTATACCTACCAAAAAAAACCGCAAAATTGACCTTAAAGGTTTTGCTGAAATGTTGGCGCCTTTGTGCAGAATGCTAAGGGACGATGTTGTTGAAGCTCTTAAAGACGAGCAATCGCCATTGAACCTACTTGCAAAAGACTGGCGACAGCTTCTTTTTCCCGATGCATCTGACGACCAGTTTGCCGACGCTTATGCACAAACCGTGACCTTCGCCCTGCTCCTTGCCAGAAGTGAAGGGGCCGAACCTTTATCCCTGACAAATGCTGAAAACAAACTATCTGCCGAACACAGTTTGCTTTCCAGGGCCCTTCAGGTCCTGACAGACCCCGCCGCCCAAGAAGAAATATCTGCTTCTCTAAATCTCCTAATTAGAATAATATCAGAAGTACCGCCTTTATCCCTCATTGGTCCGGAAGACCCTTGGCTTTACTTCTATGAAGACTTTTTGGCCGTTTACGACCCCAAACTGAGAAAGAATGCAGGCGCTTATTACACCCCCATAGAAGTAGTTAGAGCGCAAGTAAGACTTATTGACGATCTTCTTACTAACAGGTTAGGCAAAACTCTTGGCTTTGCGGATAAGAACGTAGTGACGCTGGACCCTGCATTAGGAACCGGAACATATCTATTAGGGGTCATTAATCATGCCTTGGACAAGGTCGAAAAAAAACAAGGAAGTGGAGCTGTTCCTGGAAAAGCTTCAGAGCTTGCCAAGAACTTATACGGTTTCGAACGGATGGTTGGCCCTTTTGCAGTAGCTGAGCTACGTGTAAGCCGGGTTTTACAAGATAAGGGTGCCGTCCTTCCCGAAGACGGCACTCATGTTTATTTGACCGACACCTTGGAAAGTCCTAATGTCGAGACCCCCCAACTGCCACTCTTTCTCCGCCCCATCGCCGAACAGCACGCTAAAGCTCTTCAAATAAAGAGCGATGTTCCAGTAATTGTCTGCTTGGGCAATCCTCCCTATGACCGCCACGAAGCCAGCACCGGCAATAATAAGACCAACACAGGCGGATGGGTTCGTTGGGGTGACACCAAGAAAGGTACAGATGCAATCTTCCGCGACTTCCTAGATTCCGCCATTGCCGCTGGATACGGCATACACGTCAAATGGCTCTACAATCTTTACGTTTATTTTTGGCGATGGGTGCTGTGGAAGGTTTTTGAGCACGAAACCTCGCAAGGTCCAGGAGTCGTTTCTTTTATAACAGCAGCTTCATATCTGTTCAGTGACGCATTTGTAGGCATGCGTGAGCACATGAGGCGGCAGTGTGACGAGATATGGATTCTCGATCTAGGAGGAGAAGGACGTGGAGGCAGAAAAGATGATAATGTCTTCGCCATCCAGACCCCGGTAGCTATTGCTGTCGCCGTACGTATTAAAAAGAAAATGCAGGACAAGCCCGCTAAGGTACATTACGCCCGCATAGAAGGGGACCGCAATTCCAAACTTCGCTCGCTCGACGCTATAGAGGATTTCAAGACGGTTAAATGGCAGGACTGCTCTGACGATTGGCAAGCTCCTTTTTTGCCAGTTGGAGAAGGTGAATATTTCAAATGGCCCATCATTCGGGATTTGTTTCCGTGGCAACATTCCGGCTCTCAACTCTTCAGGAATTGGCCGATTGCTCCCGACACTGAAACTCTGAAATTGCGTTGGCGTGCCTTGTTAAAAGCGCCAAACCGGTCCGAAGCATTCAAAGAAAGCCGAGATAGGCAAGTTGGAAAAAGCTGTAAACCTCTTTTGGCATCTCAGAGAAGGTTGAAGCCTATTGCTAGCCTTCCTGTAAATGAGCCATGTCCTGAGATAGCACACTACGCCTTCCGATCTTTTGACCGTCAATATGTCATAGTGGACAGCCGTGTCGGTGATGTGATGAAGCCAGTACTATGGCAAGTTTGCGGCGATCAAAGGCATTCTACCCAGGTTTACATAACAAGCCAACTGTGGCAAGTAATTGGCTATGGACCAGCATTGAGCGTTAGCAACTACGTACCGGACTTTCACCATTTCAAAGGTTCCTTCGGCGGCAAAGATGTAATACCTCTCTACCGTGATGCTGAAGCTTCGGAGGCGAATATACTGCCCGGCCTGCTCGAACTGATCTCATCGAGCTATAAAAAGCTCAAGCAAGTTACTCCGGAGGATTTTCTTGCTTATGTGTATGGCGTTCTGGCGCAACCGGCCTTCACATCGCGATTTCAAAAGGAATTGGAGTCGCGCGAGCTACGAGTACCGATCACAAAAGATGCCTCACTGTTCATGAAGGTGCGAGATATTGGCTCGCGGCTAATGTGGCTCCACACCTACGGCGAGCGTTTTGTGCCTAAAGGCAAAACTCCCGGTCAGGTGCCTAAAGGCAAGGCCAAGTGTGTCAAAGCTGTACTTTCCGATCCGGACAATTATCCGGAAAAGTTCGAATACGAGCTTGCTAACGAGACTTTGTATGTTGGAGAAGGAGAGTTTCGGCCGGTTTCATATGAAGTTTTTGAGTTCGAGGTCTCCGGTTTGAAGGTGGTGAAGTCCTGGCTTGGCTACCGCATGAAGAAAGGCGCCGGCAAGAAATCATCGCCTTTGGACGACATTCGTCCGGAACGCTGGACCAGTCAGTTTACCACTGAGCTTCTGGAGCTTCTCTGGGTCTTGGAAGCCACTTTAAAGGAGTATCCCAAACAGGCAGAATTACTGGAAGAGGTAGTAAACGGCCCCTGCTTCAAAGCCGATGAACTTCCGGAAGTTCCGGAAGAAGCGCGAAAGCCTCCCAAAGCCGACAAAGGCCGTACATTATTAGACGAAATGGACACCGAATAAATTTTAAGAACTTTACAATTAGAAAACGGTCGAGTCACCATAGCGGGCCATCCCAATGATGAACTTGCTCGGGGCACCTTGAACAGCGTCTTGAAGCAGGCCGGCTTAAAGGGGAGAAAGTGATGCGCAAGTTTCTGGTCATAATTGAAGAGGCCGGCGAGAATTACTCGGCTTACTCGCCGGACTTGCCGGGTTGCGTTGCTACGGGCCGGAGCCGGGAGGAGGTCGAGCAAAACATGCGGGAGGCCGTCGAGATGCACGTAAACGGGCTTATCGAAGACAACCTGCCGGTGCCGGAGTCCAAGTCGTTCGCCGAGTATATTTCGGTTTCATAGTCGGGCGTCGCCCTTAGGGCTTATATTTGATTCGTCAAATATTTTCCCCGGGGCTTTGGCCCCGGGCTTTAGGCCGCCGTCCCGATGGGACTCTAAAGCCTCGAACCCGCGCCCTGAAAGGGGCGCAAGGACTACAGCCCAGGGCGCAAGCCCTGGGAAAACAGTTTCAAAAAAACAAAGAGCCCTGAAAGGGCGAGGGAAAGCTTCGTAAGCCTATTGTGCGTGCCTTCCTGAAAATCCTTTTCCGGTCCTTTACAACAACCCCATCGCCTCGTTGGTGAGGGTCTCGTTGGTTCCGTCCATGATTCGGAGGAGCTTGGCGTCGCGGGCGTATTTTTCGACGCGGTACTCCTAAGCGACCAGGAGACAACCACCTTTGACATCTGTGCACATGGAGACTCCCGTACTATAGACATCACGTCGGAGTACCCGGCGGAGCGCAGTGTTATCGCGGAGGTCAGGTTCACGCTTACGGGGGACACCTTGCAGACGGGCTTTCTGTCCACCCTGGCGGGCTGTACCGGCAGCCTTTCTCAACAGCAGGTGGTTGACCTGGCCGGTTCCAGCATAGCCGAGGTCTGGTGGCGGCTCGGCAGCGGCGCCACGGGCGATGTGTCCATGGATATAGAGGCAAGTTTTATCACCTCCGGCGGCACGGTGTTGACTGACACCGCCACGGTGAAGGCGGAGGCGGTCTTGCAGGCCCGGCTGAACTGGCTGCACCACGTGCAGGAAGGCGAGACTGAATTTATTGACGTTGACGTGTCCGGCGGTTTGACACTAAGTAGAATGGGTTAAGCCAAGGTACGCTTCATTCGGACGGCCCTTGTTCTGGAAGGGATGAGGCGTCAATTCCGGGCGCTCTTTTGGCGCGGGAAAGCGCCTGCCGGCACCTCTTATGGGAGGGATCAAGTTCCAGGCCCTTTTCAAGCTCGGCCCGGGCGGCGTCGGTTCGGCCTGCAAGGACAAGGAGTTCTGCCAGCTCGCACCGGAGAGGTCCGTAATCCGGCGCCATCTTGATCAGGGTTTTGTACTCGTTTTCCGCCTGTTGATACGCGCCTGCCGCCTTGTAGGCCCGCGCCAGCTTGAACCGCCAGTAAAACGGGTTCATGGCGCCCTCCGGCATGCCCTCTATCACCGACTCCGCCTTATTAATCCGGCCCTCTTCCACCAGCCTAAGAGCATGCAAAAGCCGCGTCTGAGCCTCCCCCGAGTAGATGCCCACGTCTAACCACGAAATCGAAAGCGCCAGAACAAAAGAGGCCGGGAGGAGTAAAAGCTCCTTTCTCCAACGGAGCTTGACCGCCTGATAAAAGCGGTCCGCGGCATAGCCTCCAAGAAGCGCAAGAGGCACGTGGAGAGGAAGGCGATACCGGGCGGACACGAAAAAGAGAATCACCGTTGCCCCGTAAGCAAGGGCGAGTAAAGCCACCATCTTCGCTTTGAGGTCATTGCGGCCGGCCACCGCTCCTGCGATCCCGAGCGGAACCAGAACGCCCATCCCTACGGGCATAAGCCAGAGCACGGAAGAAAACAGCTCCCGGATATACTCCAGGGAAAGGTTGTTGAGACCGGCTTCCTTTGCATTCAAAACATATAAAAACTTGGTCCCCAAAAGCTTGAGCCAGCCCGCGGGATCTCTTTTTATCTCCTCCCAAGTCCGCCGATATAAGATGCCGGACACCTCGCCCGTGCTGACCGGCCTGCCCAGCGCCTTGCTTAAGTAGGTTCTCGTCCCTTCAACCTGGCCGCGAACGTCAGGGGTCAGCCACTCCGGAGACCGGTAGGTACCGGTGGCCCCTTGCCGGTTCCCGATATAGAAGTTGAGCCCGCCGTGGGAGGTTAAAAGCACCGGCTCGCCGCTCACGATATAATTGCGCACGGTCGCGGGCGCGATCAGGGCGCAGGCCGCCACCAGTGCCGCCGCGGCCCGTTTCCACGTCCGCGCGTTTATGCCGGGCCTCCAGTCCGCGGCAAAGGCCAAGAGCGGAACCAGCGGCACCAGCACCAGGGCATTGGGACGGTTAAGCCCCATAAGCGCGGCCGAAGCTCCGGCCAGGCACCAGCTTGAAACTCCTCCCTTGCTCTGCGTCCGAATAAGAGCGTAAAGAAAAAGCGCGAAAAGGAAGGGGTCGAGCGACGCCGAGAGCAACGAGCACTGGTACAGAGAGGTCATGCCGTCAAGCGCGACCAGAAGCGCGGCCCAAAAACCCGCCCTCTGGTTCCACGCCGTCTCCCCGCATTTATACACCAGCCAGATGCCGGCGGTCCCGGAGAGTATCTGCAGGAAAAAAGGCCCGACAAGTCCGTGGGGAAGAAAGCTGTAGACAAAACCAAGAAAGTAGATGTATAAGGGGGAGAGATAAAAGATTTCCGGGCCGGCCATGAGGTCCCCGGAGGCCACCAGCGTGCCGAGCTGATGATAAAAAGCGTCGTCCAGGACTCCCCGCGGCTCCAGCACCAGCGCGTCATGCACGAAAACAAGGTGCAAAAGCCGAAGCGCAAAACCAAGCCCCGCCACAAAACCGGCGGACATCAGGCGGCTTTTCAACTTCGGCGTAATAAAAGGGGCGGACACCATGCGCATGTTCCTTCCGGCGGCAGGCTTTCAGTTAAAGAACCCTCGCATCTGCAACCATGCCGGTTTTATTTTAGGCTCTTTCATTTTGTCCCGTCAAAAATCCGAGGAACGCTCCGGCGTCCGTTGCTTTATTGTTTTTGATAGTGAAGTTCCCCATTTTTCAAAATTCAGAACAACTTTAAAAAGAAAAACCTCTGGGTGGCCCACCCATCCGTCCTCGGATGGGTGGGTTTACAGGATCAAACGCTTTTTTATCACGCACACATGAACAGATGCGCCTGACAAACTCGGCTAACCTGTACCCCACCCATGCCGCCCTACCAAGCAGTGCGGCATGGGTGGGCCACCCTGAGGGCGATGTTAACGTTTTCACTTTTTATAGGTCTCATCTTTATGTAGTGGAATGCGAATCGGGTATCAAACAAGAGTTTTTGTGGGAACTTCTTTTTTTGATTCCTTCCTCGCCGTGTGTCATAATCCGCAAAGCACTAAACTGGAGGTTCGTGGTGTCCTGGGTTTTGCGCTTGCCGGAGTCGGCTCAATTGGAGCAGGTTTTGTACCAGCGGCTCCGGTGGATGGTAAGGCTTCGGTGGCTGGTTGCTGCTGGAATTTTTGCCACCGTGGTTTTAGCCGACCGCATCACCGCGGTCGAGTATGCAAAGGCCCCCCTTTACTTTATCGTCGTTTTTATCCTTTTTTACAACCTGGTCCTGGATTACCGGCTTCACCGATTGTCCGAACAAAGGCGCCGGCTGCTTTTTTACGCCAACCTCCAGATCGGCCTGGATATCCTCGCGCTTATCCTGCTGGTGGCCTTTACCGGGGGGGTCCAGAACCTGTTCGTGTTCTACGCGGTTTTCCACGTGGCCATCGGCTCCATCCTGCTTCCCAGAAAAAACGTGATCGCGGTCACCATCTGTATCTGCGCCGCGGTGCTTGCGCTTTTCTGGCTCGATTACCTGGGGGCCATTCCCTCCCGGTACCGGCTCCATAACTTCATTCCCGGCGCCATGCACGAAAACCCCACTTACGTTTTCGGGCTCTCCTACATATTCGTCACCCTCCTCGCCGTTACCGCGTACATGGCAGTAACCGTAAGCGGCAGCTTAAAAGACGCCCAGCGGCGGCTCCTTTCCATGACGCGGGACTCGGAGGAACAGCGGGCCTTGTTCGAGAAGCAGAACCGGGAGCTTTTGTCCCTGGAACGACAGAAGGACCACTTTCTCGAGCTGGCCTCCGGGAACCTCCGGGGGGCCCTGGAAAGCATCCGCGGGATCTCGTCCAACCTGATCGAAACCGGCGTGGAAGGACCGCGGGAGGCAGTGGTCCGGGAGCTTATAAAGGTGCGCAACCAGGCCGAGGTCCTGATCGAGATGGTCGGGGACATGAGGGAGACGGAAAGGCTCCGGAAGTTGGAATGGGACCTGGCCGCCGAGGAAGTGGACCTGGGAGCGGCGGCAAGGCGGGCGGTGGTGGAAATGACTTCCATTGCTGAGCAGAAGTCGGTGTCCCTTAACGTGAAGATAGCGGAAGGGCTTCCTTGCATTACCGGTGATAGCAGGGCCTGGCCCAGCGTGTTCAAGAACCTTCTCGAGAACGCCATCAGCTACTCCCCGCCCCACAGCCTGGTCGAGTTTCGACTGGACCGCGACTGGCAGGGGGAGAACATTTACGCCGAGGTTAAGGACCAGGGAATGGGAATACGGGCAGAGGACCTTCCCCGCGTATTCGAAGAGTTTCACCGGTCCGGGGGAGCGGACATGATATCCTCCGGGACCGGCATGGGGCTGGCCATCGCCCGCCGGGTGGTCGAGCTGCACGGCGGCAGTATAAGGGCATCATCCCGGCCCGGCCGGGGAAGCACCTTTCAGCTTACCCTGCCCATAAAATGAAGCTCTTTACCCGCACAAAGAGGACCTTACCACCAGCCGAGTCCCGCCCTTTTTACAATGGGCGTGCGACATATTTGGTGGCTGTTGTATATAACTTCTTTTTTTGCTATAATTCTGAATGTATAGTAAACATTCAGAAAGGAGACTGACCATGACTACTGAAAGCAAGCGGCAGAAAAAAGAAGCGGAAGAGTTGATCAATGAGCTGCGACAAATCGGGGAATTCAGGAAAGGCTCGCT
>JAWOBU010000237.1:0-5727 GCA_046484135.1 bacterium | reverse complement strand
TAAAGTCGCTCGCACAGCGCAGATGGGGGTGTGTGGGCCGGCTTGCGGGGGGTGTGTGATCGCGACTAAAGTCGCTCGCACAGCGCAGATGGGGTCGTGTGGGCCTGCTTGCGGAAAGGAATCATGCCCTACACCAAAATCCGCGGCTCATGCACGCCTCGGCAGCTTTTGCGTTTTTCCATTTTCACTTTGGCCCCGAGGCATCTGTGCGTTTTCAAACAGAACGAGAAAGTTAAACGAGAAATTATGGGGGAACTCCACGCTTTCCTGCCGGTTGCTTTCGGTTCAGCCACGTAATATACTGCTCGACAGGGGAGGAAGTCTCTCCCCGGGCCGGAGCGGTTGCGCCCCTTTTATAGAGCCTGTGCGGGAGATGACTTCTCATGAGCCATTCACCATGGCCGCGGCTTTTCGGGGCCGCTCTCGATTACCTGGATGATCCCCGGCGTTTGGGCCTGAAGCTGGCCTACCTGGAAGCACAGGCAAAAGGCAATCTAAGCCCCGAACTGCCACGCGACCCTTACGACGCTCTCGCTCCACTCATTAAAGCAAGGCTGAAAGGCAGGGCCACGCTAGCCGGAAAGCTCGAGGTGCCGGGACGGTTTACCCCCCGACCCCCGCCTGAAGATTCGCCCCATATCAACCAGCGAGACTGCCGCGAGTTCATGGACGCCGGAGGACCGTACCTTACGGCGCGCTCCTGCGGCAAACAGGCTCTAGCCGCATTGCCGGAAGTTCCTCTCATGATAGGAGTGGACCACGGCCTTTGCGCAGGACCTATAGCAGCGCTCGCCTCCCGCCACGGAAAAGAGTCGCTGGCGGTGGTGGTGCTTGATTCTCACTTTGACGCCATTGCTCCCGAAGAGCGCTCCGGTGATGCGGAAGCCGCACGGTGTGGCCGCGGCCTGTGCGGGGATTTTCTGGGGGAGCTTTTAAAACAGGAGGAGATTTCTCCTGAGCTTCTCTTTGTGGCGGGAGTGGGCGACAAGCCGGCAAAGCCGTCTCATACCGGCGAGTTCGGCCGCGCGTATCATGATTGGATCGAAAAAGGAGTAAAGGTGTACACGCGGGCGGAAGCGCAGAATCCCGGTTTTCCCGAACGTCTGGTCCGCGATTTTATGCGTTGCGGCGCCTGTTCGCTTTACGTAAGCCTTGACGCGGACGTGGGCTCGTGCGCCTCTATGAACGCGGTACGCTTCCTTGCGGACTCCGGCCTTGATGAACACGCCCTTCTTTCTATAGGCTATGAGCTGGGACGATTGGTCGCCTCCGGAAGAATGGAGCTTGCCGGAGCCGACGTGTGCGAGATAGACGTGCATCTGCTGGGCCTTCCCGACCGGCACGGACAACCCGATCGCACCGCTGACATCTGCGCCCGGTTTATTTCCACCCTCTTCGGCGATGAAGCTTTTCGGCAAGGAGTAAAGCTATGATCACCTCCCGTTACAAGCCGGACCGGGCCACCCGCGCCAAGGTGATGAAGGCCCTGGTAAAGGCGGTGGGCCCGGAAAGGGTGAGCGACAACCCCGCGGTGCTCTACTCCTACTCGGGAACCAGCATGGGGTATAAAAAGGCCATGCCCGACTTCATCGTCCGCCCTTGCACCACCGACGAGGTCCGCAAGATAGTGAGCGTGGCCCGGCGCTACCAGGTCCCGCTCACGCCGGTAGCTTCCGGCACCCAGGAGCCGGGCACCTATCCCTGGTACGGCGGTATCGTGCTCGACACCATGGCCATGGACCGCATCCACGAGATCAACGTGGAAGGAGCATACGCTGTAATCGAGCCGGGCGTAACCATGGGCACGCTGTCTGCCGAACTCGCCCACCACAACCTCCGCTGCACCATGGGGTCGTTCCCTCCCGGCATCAGCGCATTGGGCAACTACCTCATGACCGCGGTGAACAGCCACCGCAGCGCCGGACCGTTGGACGACCTCCTGGGACTGGAGGCCGTGCTTGCCGACGGAAGCGTTGTTCGGACCGGCTCCCGGGCCTGGTCGCACACCTATCCGGGAACCGGCTGGCACTCGCCCACCAACGGGTTCCCGAACCCCAAGCAGCTCTTCATTGACTCGGCGGGAACCCTGGGAGTGGTAACCGTCGGCGCGGTCAGGGTCTACAGCCTGGGCGAGACCAGGACCATGCAGGCCGCCGCGTTCGATGACTATGCTACCGCCTTGAACTTCATGATCAGGGCGGCCCGCGGAAACCTGGTCCAGCATATCTGCGCCTGGCACTGGTCTCTTTACACCACCATAGACCATCTGGGTGTCTACGGGCAGGGGGCCCCCGCGGACATCCTGGTGCACGATCCCTGGAAGCCGCCGGATGAGCGGCCCTACATCGTGGCGGTGCCCACTATCGCCGGGTTTGCCGAGCACGTGGAAGCAGCGGAAAAAACTTTTGCCCGCCTGGTGCGTGAGAGCGGCGGCAGAATGTGGACCGAGGAGTGCCGGAAAGATTGGCCGGGCGCCTGGAAATTTTTTGTGGACCACTACTGCGACCACGTTCCCACCAACCAGTTCATGGGCGGCTACGGCGAAGGGTTCCCCATGATGCCCATCGTTATCGCTGACCCGCGGAAAATGCCGGAGCTGGAGCAGTGGGGATTGCGGTTTTTGCGCGAGTCAGTGCTCAAGCTCGGCCTGTCCTACTACAGCCACGTGATAGACCACGGCCGGTCCGTGTTCCTGCGCATGACACCGTTCATATCCGGCGAGTCCAGCCAGGAAGAGATGGACGAAGCAAACCGCACCCGCAAGCATTACATGGAGAAGGCATACGAGAGATACGGGGCAGTGCCCATAAGGTTTGACCCCGGCTACAAGCCCGGAGAACTCCTGGCCCGCACCGGTCCCTTGAAGAACCTGCTCCGCAAGATAAAGTACGCAATTGATCCGGACAACATCATAAACCCCGGCACGAGCGTGGCCATGTACGGCAGGCCGCCCCGCCGGCGGTCTTTCAAGGAGTGATGTCATGGCCCTGTCCCGAGACGCTGACTACTCCATGTACCTGTACACCTGCAACCGGTGCCGGTCCTGCGCGGTCGAGCCTTCCGCGGACCGGCGCTCCATCTGCCCCTCCTATGAACGGATGGGTTTCTTCGCCTACTCCGGCGGGGGCAAGGCATACGTTGCCCAGGGTCTCCTGGAAGGAAAGATCAAGCCGTCGCAGGAAGCAGCGGAGATCGCCATGAGCTGCCTCTCCTGCGGAGCATGCGCCGAGGCCTGCCCGCCCGGCTTCGACATCATGAGCTTCATCCGCGACTTAAGGCACCACCTCGTTCAAAAAGGATGCTTCGCAAACGACGCCCATCGCGAGGTAATAGGGAGACTCCGTGAAGCCGGGAACCCATGGGGCAAACCCTTCCCGGCCTCGGAGCTTCCCGCGTACCACGGCCAGGAGGTCCTTATCTGGCGCGGGTGCAGAGAACGCATACACCCGGCTGTGCTGAACTCCGTTACCCGAGTGCTGGACGCGGCTTCAGTAAGTTACGGGGTAGTGGCCGGCGAGGTCTGCTGCGGTGCTCCCTTTCTCGAGCTCGGGGACAAGGACGGCTTCCTGGAACACGCGGAAAAGACACTCGAGCTTCTGGAGAACGCAGGCGCCGAGCGGGTGGTGGTACTCTGCCCTCACTGCGCTTATGCCATGACGGTGGACTACATGGAGGTTGGAGTCCCGGAGTCGGAGCCGGTAACCCTGCCTTCGTTCCTGGCGGAGCTGATCGCCGAGGGAAGGATCGAGCTTGATACCAGCCGTCCCTCGGTTGTTACCTGTCACGACCCGTGCCGGCTGGGGCGGGTGCTGGAGGACATCAATCCTCCAAGGGAGGTCTTGTCCGCCATGAACATCGAAGTCCGGGAGATGGACCGGAACGGCGCATGGACCTATTGCTGCGGCGCGGGCGGCTGGCAGTCCGAGACCGCGTCAGAGGTCTCGACACACGCCACCCAGGAGAGGATCGGGGAAGCACGGTTGACCGGCGCTTCGGCCATTGTAACCTCGTGCTCCTATTGCGCGGACCGGCTTTCCCGTGGCAAGGCGGACATGCCGGTTTCGCACTTGGCGGACGAAGTGGCGCGCCGGCTTACAAAGTAAAGAAAGGGAGCAAAAGGCACTGTTCAAGGAGGAGCGACCATGTCCAGCGAGCTGTATCACCGGATGAAAGAGTTCTATGACCAGAGCGAGCTACCCCAGAAGGTTACCAGGAGCCTGAAAGAGGGGGCGGTGGCCGAGGTCGAGTTCGAAGGAGACGACAAAGTCTACATGATGATAAAAGAGAACGGCCGGTCCCATTTCCGGCCGGGCAAGCCCGACAAACCGGAGATTTACATGAAGTTCAGCCAAGAGGCGGTGGAGTGGCTCATGGAGATAGGGGGCGACTCGGAAGAAGACATCCAGGAGTATGTAAGGCGCTTTGGCGAATGTATTCTGAAGCCCACCGACACCCGCTGGATCCGGTTCAAGCTGTGCACCAACGTGGTCAAAGGCGCGCGCATGGGCTACTTCGGCATGATGAAGGCGGGCGGCAAGCAGGCCCTGGACCTGGCCTTGAGCCTCGGCATCAAGGTCCCCAAGGCCTTCCGGTAAATTAAGGGGACGATTTCGGGTCCATCAGGTTTTCGCGTACTTAAAAGAACCGCTTTCCCCTGAAAGATGGCCCACACAACTTATTGTGTGGGGGATCGAAGATCACGGGAGAGGCCCCGGCAGAGTTTTAGCGATGGCGTCTTTTGCCCTTTTGACATGAGCAAGAGCGGTTATAGCGTACCTGCAGTCTCGCTATGCGCGCCTGCCCACACAACAAGTTGTGTGGGCCATCATGATGACGCGTGGTGTGGATTGTCCTGAATGCAAAGTGGAGGTTTTTTTCAAAACAGCCCAGACAACGAGTTGATGAGCTCTCCTGTATCGCCTCCTGCTGCTCGAAAACCGGAAGAACCCGCTTTCGCAGAACCGGCTTCCGGTAGCCGCTCACTCCTGTGACTTCGTTGACCGGGCGATGGCCATGCCCATGTCAATGTAGTTGCTGTAGGGGGGCTTGATCTCGTCCTCCGGCCGCCGCTCCAGCCGGAGCGCGGACTGCTCGCAGGAAGACACGCACAGTCCGCAACCGATACAGCGGTCCCGGTCGAACACCAGCTTGTCCTCGTCCATGTACAGGGCCCCCACCTGGCAGCGCTCGACGCAGTCGCCGCAATCTATGCAGGCGTCTTCATCGTGAAAGGCCACGAAGCTGGAGTGGGCCACCGCGGTGGGAATGTTGAGCTTGGTGATGGTCCCCAGGATGCCGCAGCAGCAGCCGCAACAGTTGCAGATGAAGTTGATCTTCTCCCGGATGTTGTCGGAAAGATGCACGCACCCCGCTTCCTCTGCACGTTCCAGCGCATCCAGCATCTCTTCGTCAGAGGCCCGACGCGCAAACCCGCGCTCCACCGCGTAGTTCACGAACGGGCCCAGCACCATGCATACGTCCTTGGGACGGCCGCAACTGTCCCCGATCAGCTCGTGCTCGTGCCGGCAGAAACAGGTGGTGAGAGCCTTGTTCTTGTGCCCCGTAATAAGCTCCTTCACCTTCTCATAGGGCTGGACCTCCTGCCCGGCCGGGACCTCCTGGTTGATGACAATGGTCCGGGCGAAAGGCTCATTCACCGCAAAGCTCTCCTTGCCCCACCCCTCGAAGTAGTAGTCGTTGAAAAGCCGGGCCAGCTCTTTCGACTTC
>JAWOBU010000201.1:0-10633 GCA_046484135.1 bacterium | reverse complement strand
ACGTAGAACTCGAGTATCTCGTTCTCGTCTTTGTCCGGTTCTTCCTGCCCCTCTATTTCAGAGGCCGCCTCCTTATCGCTTTCTTTTTGTTCCACCAGCGAGACGGAGCCTTCGGGCGGACCCTCGTAAAAATCATCCTCCGCGTTTATTTTTTCCTCTTCTATCATGGTCTCTTGTTTGGACACGGGTTTGGCGGGAGAAGCGAAGTCCCAGTCGTCAATTACTTCCTCGCCTTCTTCCGGCGACGTCTCTTGCGTTGCCGGCTCTTGGCTGGAGACCTGATCTTCCCCAAAGTCCTCTTCCGCATTTAATCCTTCAAACGGTTCGCCCCACTCATTGTCCTCTACCACTTCCGGCGAGGTGTCGGTGGGCGAGGCGATCATAAACTCCTCGACCGGAGGAAGCTCCGACTCCATCTCCCCCAGCGAGCGGAGGGAGTTCTCGATTTTTCCTTCCGGCCCTACCAGTCCGCCTAAAAGAAGCAGGTAAAAGACCTTCATGGCCCGGGGCTCGTTCCCAGCCGTCTGCTTCAGGCTTTTCAAATCCCTCTCCCCGTCTATCAGAAAGACATAAGAGGTGTCCTGGTCCGAAAAGCCGAACTCCGAGAGCTTTTCCGTAAACCCCGGCTGTGGCTTTACCGGGCCCTGCCCCGCTTTGGCCAGTTGTTTCTCGATCTCGCCTGGCGGAAAAAATCTCGAGACCCCCTCGTACATAAGAGCTGGGAAATGCGTCTCGAAACGATATATGTTCTCGACAAAGTCTATCTCCGGATAAAAAGAAAAATCGCCGCGGGTCCAGGAAAAGCAGGTGAGAAGCTTCTCCCGCGTCTGGGCCTTGACCTCGTGGTAGAGCTCGCGGGGAGCGAGCTTCCCCATCCGGACCAGGGCCGCTCCCTGCTGAATGCCCTGCTCGATCATGAGCTCGATGCTTTTCTCGTAGTCCTGTTCGGTGATCTTGCCCTTCTTCATGAGATACCTACCCAGGGTCTCCTCCCGCAACGAGCTTTCCACGTTCACCGGGTTGCCTTCCACCAGAAACAGGACCTTGTTCAGGTCGTCCCGGTTCAGTACCAGCCTTCCGGTTACGTGCTTCTCATGCAGAAACTGCATCAGGCGGGGAAACGGTATCTCTTCCAATTTTCCTTTTATGGCCATGGGTTCTTCGTTTCCGTCTTTTTCTTCAAGGGCCCTCTTTCTCCTGGCGGACCCATTTTTCCAGGCTCTCTCTTGCGTTCCCGGTAAGGCCCGGTATGGTTTTCCAGTCGAGCCGGCCCTCGGTTCTTTCTCTCTTGCTTAGGATCTTTTCGGCGGTTATTTCTCCGATTCCCGGCAACAGTTCGAGGTCCTTTTTCTGCGCCGTCTCCAGCGGAAAGCGGTGTCCGGTGAGGAACCGCAGTCGCGGGGGGCAGACTTCGGAGAGCTCTTTGTTATTGCCCTCTTCTTTCCGGATTATAAAGCCTCTGCTTGCCGGCTTACAAACGTAACCGGGGCGGGAACTGCTCTTGGCATTACTCTCATGGGGTACGGAGCAAAACAGCGAGAGCCACGCATAGACCGTCAGCACGAGGGCGGCGAGGAGGGGTCCGGCCTGATCAGGACTTCTTTCTTTTTTTCTGCCCGGAGCTTTTTTCATCCTTGTACAACTTATAATCTATGCTGTCTATCAGGGCCTGCCAACTGGCCTCGATGATATTGTCGGACACTCCCACGGTGCCCCAGGTGTCTTTCCCGTCGCTGGACTCGATCAAGACCCTGACCTTGCTGGCGGTGGCCAGGCCGGCGGGCAGTACCCTGACCTTGTAATCCACCAGCCTTATCTCGGAGAGCTTGGGAAAGAACCTGAGCAACGCTTTCCTGAGAGCGTTGTCCAGGGCGTGTACCGGCCCTACTCCCGCGGCCGCGGTGTGGGCCTCGCCCCTGTCCTTGACCTCCACCATGATGGTGGCCTCGGAACGGGAGGCCTCGTCCATGGGCCTTCTCTCGTCAATGACCCGGAAGCCTTTCAAATCGAAGTACTTCTTCCTGCTTCCCAGTGCCTCGTGCATAAGCAGCTCGAAGCTGGCCTCCGCTCCCTCGAACTGAAAGCCCTGCTCCTCCAGGTTCTTCAACAGCTCGGTAAGCCGGCCGGCCTCTGCCGAGCGGCGGGAGATAAGATGGCCAAACTCCTCCGCCTTGGCCTCGATATTGGACGCGCCGGAAAGGTCGGAGATGATGAACCTGCGCCGGTTTCCCACGGCTTCGGGGTCTATATGCTCGTAGGTCTCCGGGTTTTTTCGCACGGCGTGGGC
Organism: bacterium; assembly: GCA_046484135.1. GTDB lineage: Bacteria > RBG-13-61-14 > RBG-13-61-14 > RBG-13-61-14 > DATKZS01 > CAYQTK01. Next base: position 8,346 of record JAWOBU010000201.1, on the reverse strand, counting down.
GTGCTGTCCCCCTTTATGAGCAAAGGCCGACTCTCCCACGAAAGGCTGGTGTGTAAAAGGCGGCACCAGCGCCAGCTCGTTTATAAAGTTGGCCGTCTCGCGAAGCTTTTTAAGTTTTGCCCGGGAGATGCAGGAGACCCCCATCTTGAGCACCAGGTTGGGGATAATGGAGCAGAGGTTTGCGTTTCCCGCCCTTTCACCGAAGCCGTTCATGGTCCCCTGTACCATGGATGCGCCGTGCTCTACCGCGGTCAAGCTGTTTGCCACCGCCAGCTCGGAGTCGTTATGACAGTGAATGCTTACCGGCACTTCCAGAAGCGACTTTACGTTTTCCACGGCCTCGGCTATGTGCACGGGCAGGGACCCTCCGTTGGTGTCACACAGACAGACCCAGTTTGCACCCGCTTTCTCCGCGGCCAGGAGCACCTCCTCGGCATAGGTCCGGTCGTTGTACCAGGCGTCAAAGAAGTGCTCAGCGTCAAAGCAGACCTCTTTGCCCTTCTGTTTCAGGTACTCGATGGTGTCTTTTATCATGGAGAGGTTCTCGGAGAGCGTTACCCCCAGGACCTCGCGCACGTGGAACTCCCATGACTTTCCCACCAGGGTTATGACCTCGGAGCCCGCTGCCAGAAGGTCCTTTACCTGCTGGTCCTTGGCGGGGGTCAGGTTTTTCCTGCGGGTGGACCCGAATGCCGCGAGCCTGGCGTTCTTGAGTTCTGTTTTCCGGGCCTCCTTGAAGAACTGGGTGTCGCGCGGGTTTGCGCCCGGCCATCCCCCTTCGATGTAGTGAACACCGAGCTCGTCCAGCTTGGCTGTGATCCTCAGCTTGTCACTTACAGAAAGCGAGATGTCTTCGCCCTGACAGCCGTCTCTCAAGGTGGTGTCATATATCTCGACTTTTCTCGGCATGTTGTTTTTCCCTTACTTCTTCTTAGAGGCGGAGGCCTTTTTGGCGGTCTTCTTTTTACTGCTGCCTGTCTTTCCCGCAGTCTTTTTGGAGGACTTCTTTCCGCCGCTTTTTTTATGCAGCTCGAACTCGTCGTGCAAGAGCCTTACAGCCAGCTCTCCATACTTTTTGTCAACCACGCAGGAGACCTTGATCTCTGATGTCGAGATCATCTGTATGTTCACGTTTCCCGCGGAGAGGGCCTCGAACATTCGGGAGGCCACACCTGCGTGGGAGCGCATTCCGAGGCCTACCACGCTTACCTTTACCACCTTGTCGTCCGTAACCACTCCCTCGGCTTCGAGCTTTCGGGAGGCCTCTTTGGCCAGCTCCCTGGCTCGGGGCAGGTCTTCCTTTCTCACGGTAAAGGATATGTCGGTATAGCCGGCCTCGCTTACGTTCTGGATGATCATGTCCACCGAGATGTTGGCGTCGGAAAGCGGCTTGAAGACATTGGCGGCCACTCCCGGCCTGTCCGGCACGTTCTGGATTGTTACCTTGCACTCGTCTTTGTCCAGCGCCACACCCGATACCACAATCTGTTCCATTTGTTCGTCTCCCTTGGTTACCAGAGTCCCTCCGGTAGGGCTGAAGGTGGACAGGCACAGAACAGGTATCTCGTTCTTCATGGCCATCTCCACCGCCCTTATCTGCAACACCTTTGCTCCCAAGCTGGATAGCTCGAGCACTTCTTCATAGCTTATCCGGTCGAGCCGGCGGGCATTTTCCACTATACCGGGATCGGTGGTATAGATACCGTCCACGTCCGAGCATATCTCGATCACGTCGGCCTGAAGTGCCGCGGCCAGCGCCACCGCGCTGGTGTCCGATCCGCCCCTTCCCAGGGTGGTTATGTTATTATCTGCGTCCACTCCCTGAAAACCGGCCACTACTACTATGTGTCCTTCATCAAGGAGCTTCTTTATTCTTCCGGTCTCGATTTTCTCGATGCGGGCGTCCTTGAAGGAGCTGTCGGTGCAAAGGGGAAGCTGGAAGCTGAGCATGGACCTGGCCTTTCCTCCCATGGCATTTATGGCGATGGCCAGGAGCGCGGTGCTGACCTGCTCGCCGGTGGACACCATGGAGTCATACTCCCTGAGGTCGGGCAGGTCGGTTATATCGAGCGCCTTTTTGATCAGACCGTCGGTTTCCCCTTTCATAGCCGAGGCCACCACCACGACCCGGTCTCCTTTTTTGTGCCGGGCCAAGGCCTTGGATGCCACCTTCTTTATAAGGTCCACCGTGGCAAGCGAGCTTCCGCCGTACTTTTGCACAACCAGCGCCAAATCAGACAACCTCCGTGTTCCGGTCCAAGACCGCTTTTTCTATCCGGGACGGGTCCTTCATGTCCGGTCCCGGTATAAGCTCGATCAGTCGCTTTGTTTCGCTTTTTATCTCCATCCTCACCCACAGGGTCCGGGCGGAAAAGATTTCCGGAAACCGCTGCGCCCACTCGACCGCGCACACGCCCTCCGCTTCAAAGTAGTCCTCGTAACCGACCCCTTCCGCCTCTTGTCTGCTCTTCAGGCGATAAAAGTCGAAGTGATAGAGCGGCATCCTGCCGGGGTACTCATGAAGGATAACAAAAGTGGGGCTGGTTACCAAAAACTCCTCTTCCACTCCCAGCCCCTGAGCTATCCCCTGTACGAACACCGTCTTTCCCGCGCCCAGCTCTCCTGAAAGCGCCACCACGTCGCCGGGGACCAGTCCGGACGCCAGCCGGACGGCCAGCTCCCTAGTGGAATCCGCCGAGTCGGTCTGCAGCTTTTGCGCTTCACTGTTCACTTTTGCACGTTCAGACTCGAGAAAGCCGCCGGGAGTTTGTCCATGAGGTCGCGCGCAATAAGCCCGTGTTCGCCGAGCTCGCGGGCCGCTATGTCTCCTGCTTTCCCGTGCAGCCAGGTCCCCAGCACCGCGGCTTCCTCGGGGTCCAGTCCCTGGCAGAGAAGCCCCAGGATGATCCCGGTCAAAACGTCGCCGGTCCCTCCGCTGGCCATGCCGGGGTTTCCGGTAATGTTTATCCGGGCTCTTCCATCCGGCACACCTATCAGGGAATGGGCGCCTTTCAGGACCACCACCGCTTTGTAGCGGTCTGCGAACTTCGTACAGACGCCGAAGCGGTCCGCCAGAACCGACCCTGTGTCCGTGCCCGTCAGCCGCGCCATCTCTCCGGGATGGGGAGTGAGGATGATATCCGACCCGGCCTCGGTCAGCATCTGTGGTTCATCGGCCACGGCGTTCAAGCCGTCCGCGTCAATGACCAGGGGAACCGGGCTTTTCTTTATCATTTCCTTTACAAAAGCGGTAACCTCCGGGGCCCGGCCTATCCCGGGCCCGAGCGCCACTGCGTTCTTTTTTTCCGCCAGCTCCAGCGCCCGGTGCAGTGATTCTTCTCCCAGCATTCCCCGGTCCTGGTCCGGCAGAGGCTCGGTCATGACCTCCAGGGTCCGGCTCTCGAATACAGTGTGAAGACCGGCGGGGCCCGCCAGGGTGATAAGCCCGGCGCCGGTGCGCTGGGCGCTCTCCGCGGCCATGATCGCGGCTCCGGTTTTACCGGGAGACCCGGCCAGTACCAGGCCGCGCCCGACGTCTCCCTTGTGGCAATCCTCGAATCGGGCCGGCATGAGCTCACGGGCCGCCTGTTCGGTAACTATCTTATAGGGAACGTCACTGTACAGCTCGCGGGGCATGGAGATGTCCACCAGGACCAGGCTTCCCGTGAGCGCCGCACCCGGGAATGAGAGCTGTCCGGTTTTCAATGCTCCAAAGGTGGCGCTGGCATCTGCTTTTACGCACACTCCCATGACCTGGCCGGTGTCCGCGTTCAGGCCGGAGGGAAGGTCCACGGAGAACACGTTCATGGAATAATTTTCAGCCATGCCGTTTATGAACTCGATGGCTTCACGGTAATAGCCGGAGACCTCCTTCTGGATGCCGGTGCCGAGGATGGCGTCCACCAGGAGGTCACACTTTTGGATGCGATAGCGGTTGTCCTCGAGCACGGCGAAGTCTATAGCCTCGACCACCGACGCGCCCATGTTTTCCAGGGCGTCGAGGTTGGTTTTAGCGTCGCCTTTTATGTCCTTTTTACTGGCCAGGACAAAGGTCAGGACGTTAATGCCGGAGTTCAGAAGATGCCGGGCTATGACGTATCCGTCGCCGCCGTTGTTTCCCTTCCCCGCGAACACGGCAACTTTTCGGGGATTGAACTCGTCCGTTATAAAGTCGAAGGCCCCCCTACCGGCGTTCTCCATGAGCACGATCCCGGGTATGCCGTACTCGTGGATGGTTTTCCGGTCCATCTCCCGCATCATGTCCGCGGTCACGACTTTGTCGGAAATCCATTCCATTTTCATTCTCCGCTCTTGTTGTCTTCAGCCACCGCCACTGCCGCGGCCAGTCCTTTCTCGTGGGTGAGGGAGAGGTGGAGCCTGCCCACTCCCTGCCGGCGGGCCTCTTTCTCCGCCTCCCCGTGGAGTAAGAGGGAAGGCGTTCTGCCGGCCACCACCTCGATCTGTTTGAACCTGACCCCGCTTCCCCATCCTTTTCCCAGGGCCTTCATCGCGGCTTCCTTGGCAGCGAACCGGGCGGCGTAGGAGTAGGCGGGCTCTTTCCTTCCTTCGCAGTAGCTTATTTCCGCCGGGGTAAACACGCGGCGGGTAAAGCGGTTCCCGAACCTTTTGATCATGGCTCCGACGCGGTCAACGTCGGCCAGGTCTATTCCCGTTCCCTTTATCATGCTCTTCCCGTAATAATGGCCTTCATCTCGCGCACCGCCCGGTCCATTCCCACCAGCACGGCGCGCGCGATTATGGCGTGGCCTATGTTGTACTCTTCTATCTCCTGGATGGCGGTGAGCCTGGCGGTGTTGTGATAGTGGAGCCCGTGCCCGGCGTGGACGCGCAGTCCCAGTTTCTTGGCCCCCTTGCACGCGTTCAGGATGGACTGGAACTCCCGGTCCTGTTGGGCCTCGTTCATGGAGTCGCAGTACCTGCCGGTGTGGATTTCCACTGCGTCCGCGCCAGCCTTGTGTGATGCGCGGACCTGGTCCACGTCGGGGTCTATAAAGAGGCTCACCAGTATTTCCGCTTCCTGTAACATGCCCACGGTTTTCTTGATGGCGGCAAGATGCAGGTTTACGTCCAGTCCGCCTTCGGTGGTGACCTCTTCGCGGCGTTCCGGCACCAGGCACACGCTGTATGGTTTCAGGTACATGGCCACCTTGACCATCTCGGGCACGTTGGCCATCTCGAGGTTCAACCGGGTCTGGACCACGTCCTTTAACATCTTGACGTCCCGGTCCTGAATGTGGCGGCGATCCTCCCGGAGATGGACGGTGATCTGGTCGGCCCCCGCCAGGCCGGCAAGCACTGCGGCCGCTACCGGGTCGGGATAGGGCACGTTCCCGCGGGCCTGCCGCAGGGTGGCCACGTGATCAATGTTTACTCCCAGTCGAGGCGGCACTTTCATCCTCCTTCTGATCGCTTCAAAGAAGCTTAGCCGATCTCTTGTTTAATGAGCCCGGAGATTTCCTTTGCTATCTTGTCTATCTCCTTCCGGGAAGGTCCTTCCACCATGACCCGGGCCATCATCTGGGTCCCGGAATAACGCACCAGCACCCTGCCCTTATCCTTGAGCTTCTTCTCGGCCTGGTCTATGGCCTTGGACACCGACGCTATCTCGTGCAGGTCGGGTTTTTCTTTCACGTCCACGTTGACCAGGGTCTGGGGCATCCGTTTCAAGATCATGGAAAGCTCGGAGAGCTTCTTCTCGGAGCTCAACATGACGGAGAGCACCTGGAGCGCGGAGATGATGCCGTCGCCGGTGGTGCTGTAGTCCATGAACACCAGGTGGCCGGACTGCTCTCCGCCGAAGTTGCAGCCGCGCTTTAACATCTCTTCCACCACGTACCGGTCTCCCACCCCGGCCCGGACGATCCTGGCCCCCTGTTCCTTGAGAAGGAGCTCGAGGCCCACGTTGCTCATGGTGGTGGCCACCAGCGTCTTTTTCTTGAGCTTGCGCGCTTTCAACAGCTCGAGACCGCAGATGGCCATGATGGCGTCCCCGTCAATGACCCCGCCGTTCTCGTCCACGAATATGGCCCGGTCAGAGTCGCCGTCAAAAGCGACCCCCAGGTCGGCCTTCTGCCGTACCACCTCCTTGCTGAGCGCCTCCGGGTACAGGGCGCCGCAGTCCAGGTTTATGTTCTCGCCGTTGGGGTCGTCCCCGATGGCCATGACCTCGGCTCCGAGCTCCCGGAAGATGACGGGGGCCACCTTGTAAGCGGCACCGTGGGCGCAGTCGAGCACTATTCTTATTCCGTCCAGGGTGTACTTGTCCGGAAAGGTGTTCTTGCAATGGACGATGTATCTGCCGCCTGCGTCGTCCACCCGCGTGGCTTTCCCGATCTCGCCGGCGGTGGGCCGGAGCTGGTCCAGCTTTCCGGAGAAGATCAGGTCTTCGATCCGGTCTTCGTCCGCGTCCGGCAGCTTGAACCCGTTGGAGGAGAATATCTTGATGCCGTTGTCCTCGAACGGGTTATGGGAAGCGGAGATCATTATGCCGGCGTCCGCCCGCATGCTGGTGGTCAGAAAGGCGATGGCCGGCGTAGGCAACGGCCCCACCAGCAGCACGTCCACTCCCATGGAGCAGATACCGGACGCCAGTGCCTGCTCCAGCATATAGCCGGACAGGCGGGTGTCCTTGCCGAGCAGGATGCGGTGCCTCCTCTTCGAGTTCTTGCAGATGTAGGCGGTGGCCCGCCCGATCTGGATGGCCATCTCCGATGTCAAAGGATGGATGTTGGCTACACCTCTTACCCCGTCAGTCCCGAACAGCCTCCCCATGATTTGTTCCCTTCTTTCTTGCCTGTAAGTTATAAGCCGGTAATCAGCTCCGGCGCTCTCCGTTTTTAATCGCCCAGGCCATTTCCACGAACCTCTTGTGGAAGGCCACCTCGTGGATCCGGAAAATATGGGCCCCCGACAGTACCCCTGCGGTGAGGGCGGCCGCGGTGCCCTCCCTCCTGTCATCAGCTTCTACGCCCAGTACCTTTCCTATAAACGACTTGTTGGAAGCGCCGAGAAGTATGGGCCGGCCCAATGACCGGAGTCTCCACAGGTCGCGCAAAAGCTCCAGGTTATGTGCCACCGTCTTTCCGAAGCCGATGCCGGGGTCCACTATGAGGGAGTCTTCGGAAACCCCGGCCTTTACCGCACTCTCCATTCGCCCCTCCAGGTAGGCTATTATCTCGGCGAAGAGGTCCCGGTAAGAAGGGTCCTTCTGCATGATGCGGGGAGTGCCCAGCATGTGCATAAGTACCACCGCGGCGCCGCTGTCCGCTGCCACCCCCGCCATGTCCGGGTCGGCCAGCGCGGACACGTCGTTGATCATGCCGGCGCCGGCCTTAAGCGCCTGTCTTGCGACCTCTGCCTTGCTGGTGTCAATGGAGATCAAGGCGCCGCTGCCGGCTAGACCCCGGATGACCGGCAGAACCCGGTCCAGCTCTTCCGCTGCGGGTATGGCTTCCGCTCCCGGCCGGGTGCTCTCGCCGCCTATGTCCAGTATGGCCGCGCCCTCGGAAATAAGCTCTCTCCCCCTCGCGATCGCTTTCTCCGGATCATGGAACTTTCCGCCGTCATAAAAGGAGTCGGGGGTGCAGTTTATAATGCCCATAAACACCGGTTTCTCTCCCAGTGAGAGGACGTGTTCGCCCGCCTTTACCCGGAAGCTTTGGCGTTCGATCCGGGAGAGGAGAGCGGAAAGCTCGGAGGACAGTTCGGAAAGTCCGTTCTCGCGGTCCTGGAGCCGGCGGGCCAGGTTCGCATAATGGTCGGCCGTTCCCATCATGAGCACGTCAGTGGTGGGTGCCTTCTTCTCATAAGCCTCGTGAGAGATTGCCGCGTCGCCGCCCATTCCCACCAGCTCCTTCTTGATTTCAACGGCGGAGTCCGCGGGCACTGACTCGAGCTTCAAAGGATGGAATAAGAGCTTGGGCTGCATGGCGGATATACCATGCTCGTCCGCGCCAATGCGCTCCATCCGGGCCCGGGCCTCGCCGGAACTTTCGGCCTTGCTTAAATGTAGGTTCCATATAGTCATTCAGGGGAGCCCCTCGCCTTGCCGGTTTCCATAAAACTCCGATGTTTCAGAATACGGAAAGCTTCTTTCCAAGTCAAGGCGCGATATCAATGGGGGTGTGCGACATATTTGATGCCCTCGCAAAAAGTCACAAGCCTCTTGGGGCTGGATCGGCTTCAGTTAGCCGGTGAAATTATTACTTGGGGTGTTGTCGGGAGTAACATTTCAATTGATTCCTGGAATATTAACAGGACAAGCTCTTTGAAAGCGTAAATCGGGTGCCAAAAAGGCGTTACAGGGCCGGGCGGGACCGGATTTGC
>JAWOBU010000128.1:0-11808 GCA_046484135.1 bacterium | reverse complement strand
AAAGCATCACAAAAAGGCGTCGCGGGGCACTGCACGATCCAGCTTATCATGCGGTAGTATTGCTGGCCCAGGACGTTCTAGCAGGACGCACGCCAAGGATGACAACGCCCACGCACTACCACGCCGACTACATCACCCCGTACTGGGCGGCATCACTCCCAAAACTAGGGCGAATCGGCAACCACATTTTTTATGCGGAGAGATAACATGCAACTAACTCAGGAAACAAAAGAACATCTGCAAGAGTTAATCATGGACGAGCGAGTCACACCTGACACCACAGAAAACTACATCATCGACATGATTAAGCAGGATGGTGAATATTGGCTATCCCGGCGATAATATAGCGCTCTTTAACTACGGCTCGGGCGCGGACGCCTGCCTTTTGACTGTTACTGAGCACGTCCGGGACTTTGTAACAACCATCAAGGAGCAGACGGACGCCGGCCGGCCGGTGTCGAGCTATGCCCGCTACCTGCGGTTTCGGGGCCTGCTTCCCGGCGAGGACATAGACATCTGGACCTCGGCGCCGGTGCTGTGGCGGGAGGAGGACATCAACATCAGGAGGTACGGGAAAAAGTGCAACGCCTGCGGGGCCATCCAGTTCCCGCCGCGCTACAAGTGCTGGAGCTGCGGTGGCGAGGACATGTCGGCTTATAAGGTGTCGCGCCGCGGCCGGGTGTACACCTTTGCCCTGGACTCGCTGGTGCCGAACCCGGAGCCTCCCACCCCCATGGTGTCGGTGGACCTGAAGGGCGGGGGAAGGCTTTACGCCCAGATGACGGACGTGGACCCGCAAGAGGTGAAGATTGACCTGGAGGTCGAGATGGTGTTCCGCAAGCTTCACGAGGGCGGCGGCTTCAACAACTACTTCTGGAAATTCCGGCCATTGACCCGAGGAGGACAGTGATGCCCATATCCGGCGAGGTTGCCATAATCGGCACGGGAACGATCAAGTTCGGGGAGAACTTTCACCAGAGCTACAACGACATGCTGTGGGAGGCCTGCCGGGAGGCTTTCTCGGACGCCCGCCTAGACCCCGCGGACATCCAGGCGGGGTGGCTCGGGACCTACCTTCCCTTCAGTTGGGGGTACGAGGGAGCTTCCGGCGTGAATGTCACCGAGACCCTGAAGATGGAGCCCATTCCGGTAACGCGCGTGTCCAATTACTGCTCGACCGGCATGGAGGCGGTCCGGAACGGTGCGTTCGCGGTGGCCGCGGGAGAGTACGACCTGGTCCTGGCGGTGGGGGTCGAGAAGATGCGGGACGTGTCCGGCCGGGGCAGCCTGGTGGCCCAGCACGTGGAGCGGGGCCATCCCCTTTACTGCAAGGGCAGGACCGCGCCGGGCATGTTCGCGCTCCTGGCCAACCGCTACTTCCACGAGTACGGCATCGGCGAGGACACCCTGGCCAAGGTCGCGGTCAAAAACCACAAGCACGGCTCGTTGAACCCCAAGGCCCACTTCCGGAGCGAGATCAACATAGAAAAAGCCATGAGCGCGCCACCCGTGGTGTCCCCCCTGAAGCTCTTTGACTGCTGTCCCACCACCGACGGCGCTGCCGCGGCCATACTGTGTCCGGCACACAAAGCAAAGGAGTACACCGACGATTACGTGATCATCAAGGGAGCGGCGCTCGCCATTACCGGCGGGTACTACACCGCCCAGATGCATCCCGCGTTCTCGTTTACCGGGTTTGAATCCACTCAGGAAGCGGCGCGGAAGGCCTATGCCCAGGCCGGCATCAAAAAGCCGATTGCCGAGGTGGACGTGGTCGAGCTCCACGACTGCTTCACCATCACCGAGATCGTAAACTACGAGGACCTCTTGTTCGCGGAAAAAGGGGAGGGCTGGAAGCTGATCGAGGAGGGAGAGACCTACCTGGACGGCAAGCTGCCGGTGAACACGTCGGGAGGCTTGAAGTCGTGCGGGCACCCGGTAGGGGCCTCCGGAGTACGCATGATAAACAACATCAGCGACCAGTTGCGGGGCAGAGCGGACAAGATGCAGGTCAAGAAGGCAAATCTGGGAGTGGCCCATACCCTGGGCGGGCCGGGAGCGCTGGCCTCCGTGTTCGTGCTGGGCGCGCCATAAGCCTGATGGAAGAAAAAAGCGGCGTATTGTACGTGGTGGCCACTCCGCTGGGCAACCTCGAGGACCTGACCCGGCGGGCGGAGCGGGTCCTTGCCGAAGCGGACCTGGTGGCTTGCGAGGACACCCGCCGCACCCGGGCGTTGCTGTCCTACCTTGAGATCAAGAAACCTTTACAAAGCTATTACGAGCCGCGCGAGAAGGAACGGACCCCCGAGTTCATCAGCCTTCTCAAACAGGGCAAGAGCGTGGCTCTGGTAACCGACGGGGGAACGCCCGCCATCTCCGATCCCGGCTACCGGCTGGTCCGCGCGGCATGGCGGGAAGGCATCAAGGTAGAGCCTGTGCCCGGTCCTTCCGCGCTCGTTGCGGCCCTGTCCGCCGCCGGACTTCCCACCGACCGGGTCAGCTTCACCGGGTTCGTCGCCCGCCGGAAGGAGGCCCGCCGCCGGCAACTGTCCGAGCTTGCGGCAAGGCCCGATACGCTGGTTTTCTACGAGAGCCCCAAAAGGCTGCAAAGGTTTTTACAGGATGCGCTCCACGTGCTGGGCGACCGGGAGGCGGTTATTTTCCGGGAGATATCCAAGGCGTTCGAGGAGCGGCTGGGCGGAAGTTTGTCCGAGCTTCTGGAAGAGCTCGAGGGCCGGGAGATAAAGGGCGAGGTCACGGTTCTCATCCGCGGCCGGGAAGAGGCTGAAGCCGTTACCGAAGAACAGATGAGGGCGCAGGTCTCGGAGCTGCTCGAGAAAGGGCTTTCCGTAAAGGACGCGGCCTCTGAGCTTGCGCGTGAGCCGGGCTGGAGCAGAAAGGACATCTACCGGCTGGCGCTGGAGGAAAAGGAAGGTTAAAGGACTCAAAGCCGCATGGGGGCCGGTTCGGGAGCCGGCAGGGCGCTTGCGGACATGGTTCTTTCGCTGCTTTCGGTTTTAACCTGGAACTGCACTACCGCCCCCCCGCGCTTTACATGGCTTGCCATGATCGAGAGGGCCTTTTCCAAGTCAGGCTCGGAAGGATCTCCCCGCAACACCCCCGCCGGTCCCGGAACGTCCTTGGTCAGGATGAGGATGTCATCTGCTGCGGCAAGCTCCATAAGCCGCCGGTTGTCCTGGTCGTGCTTTCCCACTGCCAGGCGGCTTTTCGGAGAAAGCCGGTAATGCCTGCCGAACTTTAAAAGCTCGATGTCGTTGGCGGATATCTTTTCCTTGTGCTTTATAAGATCATCTACTTTGTTTACAAATCCCTCCATGGTAAGAAGGCATCCGCCCGCGGGCGTGTCATAATCCGTTATGCCGAACTTCTCCGCCAGGGCCATCTGTTCCTTCCTGCCTCTGCCGGAGATGGAAAGAAGCCTCTCCCGGTCCACCCAGCCTTTTTCCTCCGGCACCGTGGGCCGCAAAAGCCGCGCGCTCAAGGGCCGAAGCACAAGGCCCCGCAGGCCCGAGTCCCGTTCCACGATGTCCAGGGTATCCCGCATCTGGCTCATGGGCCGCTGTCCCAGGACCTCGCCGGTGATAAGAAAATGCGCGCCGTGCTCCTCCATGAGCCGGGCCCCTTCCCTGAGGTACATGATCCGGCAGTCTATGCATGGATTTAAGTGCTTGCCGTGGCCGTGAGGAGGGTCTTTTACAAGCTCTATCATGGTATCGGACACATCCGGTTTATAAAGCTCGATCCCGGCCTGGCGGGCGACCCGCTCGGCGCTGTCCGAGGAGGTCCGGCCGGACGAAGAGTGGAAAGGATGTTTACAGGACAGACCTATGACTTCGATGCTCTGCTCCTGGACCACTCGCACGGCCAGCACCGAGTCCAGACCGCCGCTAATGAGCCCTATAGCTTTTATCCGGGTATGCACTGAAATTACAGCCTCGATATGACAAAATATCCGGCCTTGTCGGGACTGAGACCGGACGGTTAAATTCGCTCTTTACAAGCTCCGATTTATTTATGATAATTATAAGATGGGAGCAAAGCAAAAGAGTGAAACCTGTTTTTCGGGGAGAGAGACATGGCTGACAACATTAACGACGATCTTTTAGCAGACTTGGAACAGAGGATCGAAAGACTTCGGGCGGACTACGACCAGTACTTTATGGGCCAGCGTAAGCGGGCGCCTCTGCAGGAGAAGACCTCGGTCCAGTATTACATCCGGCGTCTGTCCAACCAGAAGATCACCAACACCCGGTTGAACTTCAAGTTCCAGCAGTTGGTTGCCAAGTTCAACTCCTACAACCAGAAGTGGGAGCGGCAGATGCAGGCCATGGAACAGGGCACCATGAGAAGAGGGCGTCCCACCGGCAAGGCGGCTGCCGCAGCTTCTCCGCCTCCGGGCCAGGCCTCGGCCCAGAACCGCAAGTCCGGTGAAGACGGCGGCATTGACAAGCTTTACCAGGACTACATCGAGGCCCGCAAGAGCCTCAACCAGAACACCAACGTGTCCAAGGAGAAGATGGCTGAGTCCATCAAAAAGCAGATGCCCAAGCTCAAGGAGAAGCACCAGGGCAAGGACGTCAAGTTTAAGGTCGTGGTCGAGAACGGCGAAGCCAAGCTCAAGGCCACGGTGAAGTAGTCCCTTCTTGCAAATGGCGGCAAACAAATCCATCCGGGAGGTGTTGGCTCCCGATGAAAACATACTGGACGAGCTCCGGGTCCAGGGTTGCGACCTGGTCCTGACCGGCCGCCGGGTGTTGGCCAGCGGGAGCACCAACTGCCTGGGGCCCCAGTACACCCTCCTGCGCGGCTCCATGGTAACCTCGTTTCCGCTCCCCCAGTTCGAGTCATATATCGTGGGAACCGGCAAAAGGCCCTGGCTGCTGCTTCTGTCTCTGTCAATCGCGGTTGCCGCGGTCATAATGTACTTCGTGCCGCCGGCAAGATACGCCGCGCTGGTGGCCGCGGGAGTGGCGCTGTTCTTCTTCCTGGGCTGGACGGTGTGGACGCGCACTTTTGTCTCGGTTTACGGAGGAGGGGTAAAGATTTCCGGCCAGGCCCGCCGACGGGAAGCGGTGGTTTTTCTCGAGCGCGTCCAGCTCGCCGCCCGCGCCGCCCGTGAAGGCGGCTCTGATAAAGATGTAGCAAAGGCAGTGCAGCTTGCCGGGAGGGTCCCGTCCGACGAGACCGCTGAAAAAGCAAGTGCTTCGTCGCAAGGGGAATGAAGGTTACCGGCCGAGCACCTTGTAGGAACGACAGAAAAGAGAAATATCTTTATGTCCCGCCGCGCTCCCCCCGGCCGGGCTCCGTCTTTTTGCCGACCATGTAAGCGTCCACTGTGCTCCATATCCATATCGCCAGAAGGGGAAGGATAAGCCACCAGATACCGTAAACCCGGCGGTGGACCTCGGCCATGGTCATGCCGGCTACCGTCCAGAAATCGTAGGCGATGTAAGCGATCTTTATCGCCAAAGCCAGAAGCAAAAGCAGAAAGCCGGCCGCGGACAGAGCCCCCGCTTTTCTCCGGCCTTGCGCCCATTGACCCAGCCCGGGCAGGACCAGGCCCGAGAGCAGCGCGGCTCGCACTTTGGTTGTCATATAAACTCCTACTACCGCCGGGCTGAAAACCGTGCTCCGCCGGCTTCGGGATATGCCGAGACCGCGGCTAAAGCCCGCGCGACTTGGCCTCCTCCCAATAGCTCTCCATCTCGTCCAATGACACGGCCGAAAGCTCCCGGCCCGCTTCCCATACCTTCTCCTCGATATAGCGGAACCTGCGGATGAACTTGTCTATCGCCCGGGAAAGCGACAGCTCCGGGTCTATCTCCATGAAGCGGGACAGGTTTACCAGCACAAAAAGCATGTCCCCGAACTCCTCCTCCATGGCCTTTTTGTCGCCCTGATCAATGCTCTCCTGCAGCTCCTTCCACTCCTCATCAACCTTGACGGCGACCTCGCGGGCCGTGCTCCAGTCAAAGCCGACCTCGGAGGCGTTCTCCGTAAGACGCCGGCCGCGCAACAGTGCAGGAAGCACCTTGGGGACCTTGCCAAGAACGCTCTTTTTCAGGTCCCCCTCTACTTCTTTTCCTTCGGCCTTTTTGATCCGCGACCAGTTCCGGCGGACCTCTGCCGCGTCCTCTGCGCTCGCATCCCCGAAAACATGGGGATGCCGCCTGGTCATCTTTTCATTGATCTTAGCGAGAACGTCGCGCATATCGAACAGACCCGCTTCATCGCCCAGCCTGGCCTGGAAGACCACCTGGAACATGAGGTCCCCGCACTCTTCGCACACGTGTTCCGGGTCCCCTTCCTGGATGGCCTCCACCAGCTCGTAAGCCTCCTCGATTATGTAGGGGGTCAAGCTTTCCGCGGTCTGCTCCCGGTCCCACGGACAGCCCCCTTCCGAGCGGAGCCGGGCCATGAGCTCGATCAGCTCGGCAAGCGTTCTTCCTTGTTTGTCCTCTTCCATGTTTGTCCTTTTACCGGATTTTATCCGCGGGGCGGGATAAAGACTGCGATTATAATTTAACAGGCGAAAGCGCGGACACAAAATGAGTCCCGGAAAGACCCGCAAGACGCTTTGTCCTGATATGCAGTGCGTGTCCACTTGATACGCCGGTAATGTGGGTCTATAGTTGAAAACAAGGGACACTAGGCTGGGATTGATAAAGGCCCCGGACAATCCTTCCCCGGATTCAGAGTTCAGTTTAAATGTCAAGAAGGCTTATAAAAAAGGTCATGCTGGTTTTTCCGCCCATGGCCAACGTACGCTTTACCAACAACATCTGTTCGCTTCCGCTGGGCATAGCCTCGCTGGCGGCGTATCTTCGCGAGCGGGACGACCTCGAGGTCAGAGTCCTGGACTCGGTGGTGGAAGGGTATGACCACGTCGAGGACCTTGACGAGGACACCATCAGGTTCGGTCTTTCCTTTCACGAGATCATGTCCCGGATAGAAAGCTTCGGGCCGGACCTTTTGGGGCTCTCCACCATCTTCTCCTCCCAGTTTCCCTTTGTGCGGGAGATAGCGCGACAGGCAAGGAAACTTGACCCCGACCTTTTTATTATGAGCGGCGGCACCTATCCCTCCTTTCTTCCCGGCCACTGCCTGTCGAGCTCGGAGCTCGACGCCATAGTGATCGGCGAGGGCGAGCTTCCCCTGAACGCCGTAATAGACAGGATCAACGCCGGCCGGGGCTTTGACGGCCTTCCCGCTCTGGCGTACAAGGACAACGGCGACATCCGGGAGAACGCGGAGCGGTGGCTGGTGGACGACCTGGACAGCCTTCCGTTTCCGGCGCGGGATCTTTTTCCGGTGGAGAAGTACTTTGACGTAAACTTTCCCATGCAGGCCATAAGCCGGGACCGGCGGAACCTGTCCATTGCGACCTCGCGGGGATGCCCTTACCGTTGCCGGTTCTGCTCGTCCACTATCCACTGGGGGAAGCGCTATCGGAGGCGGAGCGTCGAGCGGGTATTGGACGAGATTGCCCACTTGCGGGACGCCTACGGCGTGGGAGAGATCAAGTTCGAGGACGACAACCTCACCTTTGATGAAAAGCGGGCCAAGGCGCTGTTTCAGGGAATGAGAGACAGGGGATTGAAGCTCCACTGGAACACCCCCAACGGCATCGCGGTCAAACACCTGGACGACGAGATGCTCTCCCTCATGAAAGAAAGCGGCTGCTATGAGCTCACCCTGGCGGTCGAGTCCGGCGATCCGGACGTACTGCGCGACATCATCAACAAGCCCCTCGATCTTGACGAAGCAAAACACGCCGCGCAAAGGATAAAGCACCACGGCATCGAGACAGCGGGCTACTTTATCATCGGCTTTCCGGGAGAGACCAGACGCCAGATACAGAACACGCTTTCTTTGGCGGTAAAGATGAAGCTCGACCGGGTTTACATCTTCATGTACACCCCCCTGCCGGGAACGCCGCTGACGGAAGAAGCCAGGGAACAAGGCCTCCTGCGGGACGACTTCGACTTTGAGCAAGAGAACAACTATTTCCTTCCCTCGGTCAAGCTGCCCGACGTCTCGCCGGAGGAAATGATCAAGATGCAAAGAAGGGCTTTCTGGAAGAGTAATCTTCGGCTTCTCATGACCCGGCCGGACCGGTTCGTGAAAAAGTACGGCAACACGCTCCGCAGTCATCCGGGGCTCTTGCTCAAGTTTTTCCGGGCCCTCCGCAGATAGGATGTCCGAGCTATAATGAATTTGCGCCCGATAAACAGACTGCTTCTTATCTATCCGCCCGAGCGGGCCTTGCAGGGCTACTTCCGTGCCAATGTGCCGCCGCTGGGCGCGGCTTGCCTCGCGGCGTATGTCCGGGACCTCTGCGAGGTCTGCGTTCTGGACGCAAAGAACGAAGGCTATGAGCAACTCCGGCAGGACGGGGCCTTTGACGTCTACGGGCTTTCCTTTGCGGAGATAAAAGAGCGCATCCAGGAGTTCGCTCCGGACGCGGTCGGCATTACGTGCCTTGCTTCTTTTAACTGGCCGGAGGTCATGGAGTCGGCGCGCGCGGCCAAGGAGGTTGACCCGCACATTGTGACCATGGCGGGTGGCACCCATCCTGCTTTCATGTCTTCCGAGTGCCTTGCCCAGTGTGCGGAGCTCGACCTCATCGTCCGGGGCGAAGGCGAGTCCACGTTGGCCGAGCTTATCAGCAAAAGCCGGAAAGGTGAAACCCTAGGCCCCATGCCGGGCGTGGCTTACCGGGACAATGGAGAGGTGGTATGCGGCGACCTTCCCGGACCCCTAACCGACATGGACGCGTTGCCCTTTCCCGCCCGGGACCTTCTCGACATGGAAAAGTACTTCCGCACCCAGGCGCCCTTCTCCCGCACTTTCGTTAACGAACGTAACACCTCCATCCAGACCTCGCGCGGATGTCCGGCCCATTGCACCTTCTGCTCATCCAGCAGGTTCTGGGGACACCGGTTCCGGCCCCGCTCCGCAGCGAACGTACTCGCCGAGATGGAGCATCTTGTAAATGACTATGGAGTGCGCGAGCTCCAGTTTGTTGACGACAACCTTATCTTCGACCGCGACCGGGCGGTGGAAATCTTTCAGGGCATGATCGAGCGGGGCCTCGATCTCAACTGGTGCATGCCGAACGGGGTGGCCTTGTGGCGGCTTGATGTCGAGCTCCTGCGGCTCATGAAGAAAGCCGGCTGTTACAGTTTGACGCTGGCTTTCGAGTCCGGCAACCAGGAGGTCCTCTCCCGTCTTGTTAAAAAGCCCTTGAACCTTTCCAAGGTCCCGCCGTTGGTGGAGGAGATGAAGCGACTCGACATTCAGCTTCACGCCTTTTTCATCTCCGGCTTTCCGGGCGAGAGCAAAGACCAGATGTGGGACACGTACCGGCTGGCCCGGGGTCTGGACCTGGACGGTGCGTACTTTTTTATCGCCACTCCTTTGCCGGGGACCGAGCTTTGCGAGACCAGTATGGAAAAGGGATACCTTTCGCCTGAGCTCGACTTCACCAGGATCGAGTTCAACAAGGGCCATATCAACACCCCGGACTGGTCGGCCCGGGAGGTCGAGAGTTTGACCGGGAGGTTTTATCTTCGTTTTATGACGGCGTTGCTCGTACGGCACCCGGTCCGATTTTTCCGGAACTACGGCGACGTTATTCTGAAGCGGCCGGGTTACGTGTTTTCGCATCTTGGTGTATTCTTGAAGCGGCTGGTTACCATGGCCCGGCCGGGATAGATGGAAGGCGGTGTTTTTAATGCGTCCGATAGAAAAGGTCATGTTGGTCTATCCTCCGGTGACGTTCTCGCCGCAGAGCATGAAGCAATGCCATCCTCCGCTGGGCCTCTCTTACCTTGCTTCTGTTTTGCGGGACAAGGTCGAGCTCGAGGTGCTGGACGCCGCGGCCGAGGGATGGCACCGCGAGGAGCGGGCCGGAGACAAACTTTTGCGCTACGGACTTTCTTTCGACGAGATCGAAAAACGCATAGAAAGGTTCAAGCCCGACCTCCTGGGCATGTCATGTATCTTCTCGAGCCAGTTTCGAAACGTGGCCGAGCTTTGCCGCCGCGCCAAGTCTCTTCGTCCCCATACCTTGACCATAACCGGCGGGACCCATCCCACCTTCCTCTCCCGCGAGTGCCTGGAAAGATGCCCGGAGCTCGACATGATCGGCAGGGGCGAAGGCGAGTTCATCATGCTTGACCTGGTCGAGTCATCCCGGAAGGACGGAGACCTCTCCGACATCGAAGGGCTGACCTTTCGCGACAACGAAAAGATAGTGATAAACCCGGACCGGCCGCCGCATCCCGAGATAGACGAGATACCTTTTCCCGCCCGCGACCTGTTCGACCTGGAAGTCTACGACAGGATCAGCCAGCCCATGGGAATGGTCTACAAGCGGCGTCCCTTTATGAACATCATAACCTCCCGCGGCTGTCCGTATAAGTGCACCTTCTGCTCGTCCACCAACTTCTGGGGAAACAAGTACCGGCCCCGCTCCGTGGAAAACGTGCTTGACGAGATGGAACAGCTTCACAAAGATTACGGCATAAACGAGTTCAAGTTCTTTGACGATAACCTGACCTCGGACCGCAAGCGGGCCAAGGCGCTTTTCCAGGGCATGATTCACCGGGGGATTGACGTTACCTGGAACACGCCCAACGGCGTGCACGTCATTAACATGGACGAAGAGATGCTGGACCTCATGAAAGAAAGCGGCTGCTACGAGCTTACCCTGGCGGTCGAGTCCGGCGACCAGGACGTTCTCAGAGACATCATTCACAAGCCCACCCGGCTGGATCACCTGGAAGAAGCAACCCGCCGGATCAAGGACCGCAAGATCGGGACCAACGGCTTTTTCATCATCGGCTTTCCGGGCGAAACCAAGGAGCAGATAAAACGCACATTGGATTTCTCCCGCAAGCTGGACCTCGACCGCATCTCCTTTTTTACGTTTACTCCTTTGCCCGGTACTCCTCTTTACGAGCTTTGCGCGAAAAAGGGGTACATAGACCCGGCCGAGATAAACGAGGACGTTGACTACTTCGAGGCCCCGATTGATACTCCCGAGTGGACGCATGAGGAGCTGGACAGACTGCGCAAGCGCTGGTTCTGGAGGTTCAACCTGAGCCTGCTGGTCCGTCATCCGGTGTGGTTCTTTGCCAGGTACTCGAACATTTTGAAGCGGCCCGGTCTGGTCTGGGACATCCTGAAGCGGAGACTGCGGGGCTAGTCATGACCCGGCCCCGCCGCATCAACTGGCCCGATCTCGCGGGCGAGCTTGCCGGCAAGGTCCGGCCGGAGACCCGTTCCAAGTACTTCCCGAAGAATCCCCTCCGCAGATACTTGATAAGCAGGTTTCTCGAAACCGTGGCCTCGAAGCTCGCGCAAAGCGAGTGGAACTCGCTCCTGGACGTGGGCTGCGGCGAAGGGTTCGTGGACTACTATTTAAGCTTGCGGTTTCCCGGCCGCCCGGTCACCGGCCTGGAGAGCGACCCGGACGCCTTGCGCATAGCCCGGAGCATAAACCCTTCCTTTTGCTGCCTCGCCGGAGACGGCAGAGGCCTGCCTTTCCCGGACCACGCTTTTGACGCGGCCGTCTGCATCGAGGTCTTGGAACACATTATTGATTTTCGGAAAGTGATTGACGAGCTCGCCCGCGTCTCTTCCGGCGTATGCGTGATAAGCGTCCCCGGCTTTCCCTGGTACCAGGGGTCCAACTTTCTTGTCGGCAAGAACTGGCCGCGCCTGGGCGAGCACCCGGACCACCTGGTCCGCTTTACCCGGAGAAAGCTCGAGAGCGAGATG
>JAWOBU010000043.1:0-12537 GCA_046484135.1 bacterium | reverse complement strand
CTATTCTATGGGAGCGGCTCCGGGCGGAGGCGGCGGACAAGGCCCCGGACGCCCCGCTCCTGAAAGACCTTAAGAGGCATGAGAGCTTCTATCTTGCAAAGGACTTAAAGGCGGCGGACATTAAAAAGTGGACCCCCGAGGGGAAGGTGGACTTCCACGCCCTCCGCACCGCTTACGTGTCCATGCTTTTTGAATCGGGGGCCGACCTGAAAACCTGCCAAACCTTGGCCCGGCATTCAAGCCCGAACCTTACGGCTAATGTGTACGGAAGGGCAAGACAAGACAGGCTCGACTCCACCACGGAGGCCCTTTCCATCATGGTATTTTCCGGGCCTGATTCCATAACATACCCGAAACAGCAAGCGGCCGGGATGGAAAGTGAAGCGATAACAAGGGCTTATGGAGACCATGCGGCGGGTTCGAATCCCGTCTCCTGCTCCATTTTGTGGGGCGGCATAGCCAAGTGGTAAGGCGGCGGTCTGCAAAACCGCTATACACCGGTTCGAATCCGGTTGCCGCCTCCATTTTTTTGAACGCAAGAAAGGCGCTCCTACTATTTGCTCACAATTGTTTTTGTCGGTCACAGAAAACAGTGTTTTGTGCGAGCGAGTTTACTCGCGACTAAAGTCGCTCGCACGCAATTTATAAATTTTAATGTGATACGTTACTACATCATACGATTCCCTCGAGAACACAGATTTTCCTGAACCATCCTCAAACCTTCCGGCTTAACAAACGTTCATGTCTATATAACCAGGCCCGCCAAAAGCCACGGAAAGGAGCCGAAAATGAGACACCGGTTTAGTGCATTGTTTATAAGCTTTGCCCTTGTCGCCGCATGCGGCTTTCTGCTCTCGGCCGCGTCAGATAAGGACAACCCGAACCCGGTTTCCTTGCACCAGGTCTTCCACGAAGAAGACCTTGCCGCCCGGTTCGGGAAGTTCTACCAGCCGGCGGACTACGAGATCGAGCCTTCGGTGCCTTCCTACTCGCTGCCCTTGAAAAGCGAGGACATCAAAAACCGCAAGATAAAACAAAAGGTCCACGCAGGGGACGAGGCCTGGAGCATGCTTCTGCAAAAAGGCATCGTGAGCATGCCCTACAGCGGAAAGGACGACGTGGTCAAGTTCTATAAACTTCTCGACCGGAACGACATACCCGTGTTCGTAACCTCTGACTCGCTTCTTCACCTGTATCACATCCAGTTCGACGAGACCCTCCGGCACATCGAAGAAAAGGAGTTTTATGACGACCTCCTGGGCCTCTCCCGCGCTTTCCGCGACGAGATGCAGGACCGCTTCAAAAACAGCAGCGGCCTTGCAAAGAAAGCTACTCGCAAGGGCCTTGCTTTTTTCAGCGTGGCCTTGAAGCTCCTGGACCCGGAGGCGGACGTCCCGCCCGAGGTCCGCGACACCGTAAAGTGGGAGCTCGAGCATATCGAGGCGCACCAGGGATTCCCTGCCTTTGCCGAGGCCGAGGACAACTCGGTCTTCTCCTACCCGGAGGACTACTCCCAGTACGTTCCGCGCGGTCATTACACGCGGAGCGAGAAGCTCGAGCGCTACTTCAAGGCCATGATGTGGTACGGCCGGATGGTGATGTTGCTTAAAGGGGACGAGAACTACGGGCACGGTGCGGGCATGCCCGCGCTGGTGCCGCCGGAGGAAGCCAGGGTCCAGACCATACTGGCGGCAACCGTTGCCGGGCTCATGTCCGAGCTTAAGGTCAAGGACAAGACCGCGGCGGAGCTCTGGAGCAGGCTTTACTCGGTTACCGCTTATTACGTGGGGCTTGCCGACGACCTTACGCCCCAGGACTACCGCCACGCCTTGCGGGACCTCTTCGGCGACAGCATGGACCCGGCCATACTGGCAAAAAAAGAAAACATGATAAAGCTCAAAACCGGGATCGCACAAATGGCGCCGCCCAAGATATACAGCGGCACCGGGGCCGCAACCATTGATGTAAAGGATATCTCTCCCGACAAGCTGGACGACATACTCGCCAAGACCGTGGGAATGAGGTTTCTGGGACAGCGGTACGTGCCCGACTCTTACATCCTCTCCCAGCTCGTTATACCCGAGGTAACCGGAAAGCGCGGAGAGCCCAGCTTCACCACCGTGAAAACGCCGATGGGACCGGCCCGCGGCTTCCCCCGCGGGCTGGACGTGATGGCGGTCTTGGGATCGGACCGCTCGCTTCAAGTACTCGAGCGGCTGGGCGACAGCGAGTACAAGAACTACGACAACCAGATGGAGAAGCTCAGGCAGGAGTTCAGCGGGCTCTCCGACAAAGAGTGGAACCGGAACATGTACTGGTCATGGCTTTACGCGCTGAAGAGCCTGGTAACCCCGGTCCCCGGAAAAGGGTATCCATCCTTCATGACCACCGACGCCTGGAAGGACAAGGAGCTGAACGCTGCGCTCGGGTCGTGGGCTGCGCTCCGGCACGACACCATCCTTTACGTAAAGCAAAGCTACACCCCCAAGCTGGTAACCAGCGCAGACCCTCCTCCCATGCCGCCCGTGCCCGCGGAAGGCTACGTGGAGCCGGTGCCCGAGTTTTACGCCCGGCTTCTGGCCCTGACCAGGATGACGAAAAAGGGGCTGGGCGAGATGGAGGTCCTCGATCACGTGTCCCGCTCCCGTCTCTCGGCGCTCGAGCGAATCATCGGGCGGCTCCTTAAAATATCCAAGAAGGAGCTCGAGAACCAGCGCCTGAGCGATGACGACTTGAAGTTCATAGACGAGTTCGGCGAGAGCCTGCAAGCCGCGGTAACCGGCGCTGACAGCGAGTCCCATAAGACCAGCCTGGTGGCTGACGTTCACACCGACCAGAACAGCGGGAAGGTGCTGGAGGAGGCCACCGGCAACCTTCGGATGCTCCTGGTGGCATACCGGCATCCGGAGGGGAACATCCGGGTGGCCGCGGGACCGGTCTACTCTTACTACGAGTTCAAGCACCCCATGGACGACCGTCTTACGGACGAGAAGTGGCAAGAGATGCTGGCCAAGGACAAGGCCCCTGACCTGCCGGAATGGACGGACACCTTTGCCGTGAAGTAGGAATCAAGGAGGCAGGACCACCCGGTCGCCCGCGGTCAGGCCCTCCTTTATGACAACCCTCTCCCAGTCGCCCGCGCCGGTCCGGAGCGGCTGCCAGGACGTGCCCCCGTTCTTCAGAACCACCGCGCCCTTCTTCTCGCCCCGGCTGTGTATGGCGGACACGGGCACCAGAAGAACGTCCTCGCGCTTTACGGTTATGATCTCCACGGTGGCGCTCATGCCCGGCCGTAGGGTCGTGCCTTTCTGGTCCTCGATTACTATGTCAACCTCGACCACGGTCAAGGCGCCCTGGTCCACTGCGTCCGGCGCGATGTCAATAACCCGGCCCGGAAAGCTGGTGCCGGGGTAGGTGTCGAGCTCGATGCGGGCGGTCTGGCCTGAGGATACGGAAGCCACGTCCGTCTCTTCCACCTTGGCTTTTACGGTGAGCCGGGACAGGTCGGCAATGGTCAGAAGGGGGGTCCCGGTATCGAGCCCGGTGGTTCCGGAGGACACCACCTGGCCGGGTCTTGCTGAAAGATCAAGCACGGTGCCGGTCATGGGCGAGACGATCCGGGTGTAGGAAAGCCGGTTCTTGGCTTCCTTCACCGCCTGTGCCGCAGCCGTCATCCGGCTTTCCGCTGCCAAGAGCTCCGAGCGGGCCATCTCGAGGGAACGACGCTTTCTTTGGAACTCCGACTCGCTTTCCATGCCTTCCTGGTAAAGCTCTTTTGATCGCTCGAACTCATCCTTGGCCTGCTCGAGACGGACGCGGGCCTTTTTAACGGAAGCCCGGGCCGCCTTATGCTCCGCCCGGGCGCGGGACAGGCGGGCCTCCTCGACTTGGGGGTCCAGCCGCATAAGCAGGTCCCCTTTTTTTACAGTGTCGCCCTCGGCCACCAGAAGCCGCTCGACTTCGCCCGCGGCCCGGGACTTCAAGGTCCGGACGTCAGCGGGAACCACCTTGCCCGGAGCGGAAACCGTGATCTCGATCGAGCCGCGCTCCACCTCGGCCGTCTCGGGCGGCGGCCTGGCTGGTTCCTTGTCGCAGGCAATAAAAAGGATACAGAGGAAGAAAAGAAAAAGAACCGGACCGTGGCGGGCAAAGGCGCCCGGCGGTTTCATCGCGCGTTCGAAGCCGGCCGGCAAGATACTCATTAGTCAGATAAGGCTCACAATAAAGGTTTATCAGTCCTTCCTTACCTCAAAGCTCTTCGGCCTTTCGAAGAGCTCGTCGGAGAGGCCGGTGTTCAGCTCGTGGCTTACAATCTCGAAGCGGACCTCTTTGCCGGAGTCCAGCTTCTCGAGCGTTCCTTTCGTCTCCCAAAAACGGTCGCCTATCTTGTCGAACCCGGTAAAGCGGGACACCTGGGTCTTTTCGCCTTCTTCGTTGTAAGCCTCGATTTTGCGGGCCGCGTACATCTTCTGGTCCACCCAGGTTATGAACCGGGACCCTTCCGGGTTGTCTTCGACCGCCTCGCTCTCGATCTTGTAGCAAGGCGCCCCGTCAATCTCTTCCGTTCCCAGAAGCTCGTGCTTGGCCTCGTTTATGTCAATGGAAAATATCTCCATGCTGAAGCCGAACCTCTCTTCCATGCGCTGGCAGGCCTCGCCCAGGCACTTGACGTAGTTCATGCCTAAAAGCTTGAACCACCGGTCCGCTGGCTTGTCCGCGTAGTTCCAGGAGAGCGAGCTCATGCCCTTGACCGCGGGAGGCGAGGTGAACTCCACCAGGGTCTTGGTAACCTCCTCCGACTCCTTGATGTAAACGTCCAGCTCCATCTCCCGCTCCCGGCCGGTCCTGCTGATCTTCGTTAGCTTTACGTGAAGCTTTAAGTCCTCATAGTCCCGGTCCAGGGTCTTTTTAAGTATCTCCTTCGGGCCTTGGGAAGACGGCTGCGAAGCTTCCTGGCTCCCGCTTGACGAAGATTCGGACACGGCCAAACCCGCGGCACAAAAAAAGATCAGAATCGTTGCGCCCGCCAACAGCTTGAAACTATCTTTCATCCCGTTAAACCTCCCTTTTTCTCCTTAGCTCTATTATAATTCAGCATCGAGCCGCCGCCATAAAATCTCCAGCCTGAAACGCGCTCACGGAATCCTGGGAACCGGCTCCCTTGGCGGAGCGGTTTCCGGGTAATGCACCTGGAACACCCGGACCAGGCCGGTGCTAATCTTAAGCTCTATCCTGATGCCCCGGATGACGGCCCGGTCCTGGGTCTCCATCCATTGGAACTTTTCCGTCGGTCCCCAGAACTGGTAATCGTCCGGGATGTAAACGATCCAGTCCGGCTGAAGCACCAGGAAATCGTACCCCTGCCGGAGCCATTTTCTGCAGAACTCTTTTATCTTCGGCGTGAAATCAGTGGGACTTTCAGCCGGCTCCCGGCAGGTCCAGTCCAGGTAAAAGGCCTCCCGGAAGGTGATGACCTCCGGCCGCTCCCGCTCCCGGAAAAGCCAGTTCAACTGCTCGTTCCTTCGACTCGGCACCAATACGCGGACCTCGTCTTCTCTCGTAAAGCGCTTTTTCAAGTAAGCGGCCGCCTCTTTCATCTCCGACTGTTTGCGGGCCTCCAGCCGAAGCTCCTCCGACTCCCGGCCGTGCAAGCCGAATATGAAAACAGGGTAAGAAAGAACCATGAGCACGATAAAGCCCAACAGCACCACATCCTTAAACCTCGACTTGGACCGCCCCCCCCATACAAGAAGCGCGGCCACGGCAACCGCGGCAAAGCCCCCGAACGCAAGAAGCCAGCGCAGGTCCGGGGGGGAAGAGCCCGGCCGGGCGAGAACGTACCCGAGCGCCGGGAACAAAGCGCACAAGAAAAGCACTGGCGGCACCACCTGGTATCCGCCGATTTTCACTTTAAGGGAGGCTTCTCTTGCGAGCCAGGCGGTGAAAAAATAGGCGAACATGGCGTCATAAAACCAGTAGCGCTGGACAGGATAGACCCCCATGTAAACGATAAGCCACACGTAAGCGGCGACCAGGAGGGGAAACACCACCAGCGGATGCAGAAAGCCCCGCCAGCCTTGCCGACGTATAAACACGGCCATGCCCAGGGCGCCCGCCAGGGTAACGGGGACCGAGATGCGGTTGGGGATGCGAATCGAGAACAGGTGAAGAACGTGTCCCGCGGAAAGCGGAGCGCCGGTGCCCACCGCCTTGTCCCGGGTGGCGACAGCGAGGCCGTGCAAGAGGTTGTCGTTTATAAGCCAGTCCTTGCCGAACCAGAGCACCGGGCCCAGGCCGATCACGGCAAGCGCGATAAAAAGCCGCACCAGCCCTTTCCGGTCCTTTAAACCCGGCCACCACCAGGCGAGCGCAGGCCCGGCAAAGAGCCATGACTCGGGCCGGAAAAGCCCGGCCGCGAGAAAGCTCCCGGCAAACAGCCACAGCATGCGCGGCGATTCGTGTCTTCGCAATGCCGCGTAAAGGCCCAGGAAAGACAGGCCGGCAAACGGAAGCACGGTCGAGCCGGTGGCGCTGTAATACATGAGGTCCGGATGGAAGACCAGGGCCGCGCCTGCGACCGTGGCGATAATGGGCCCGGCCTCCCTTTTCAGGACCAGGTAGAACATGACCACGAAAAGCGCCGCGAACAAAGCGGTCGCAACCTCGAAAGCAAGCGGCGACTCGAAGAGCCAGGCCACAGACCCCATGAGCACGGACAGCGGCTTGTGGAGCTTGTCCGGAGTGGGAAAGAAATGTCCCTTCCGGACCACGCGGTAGAAGTAATCAATGGCCGCGTACTCGTCGTTAATAAGGGTCACGCCGAAGTGCAGTATCCATAATATAACCCAGGCGAGAAGCACAGATGCCAGAAGCGCCGGCACTGCCTTATTGAACAGCAGCTTATTTGGGGTCTTTTTCTCGGACATTTCAAAAGATGATACCAGAAGCCCGGCCGGCAGGAAACCGCGCCGCCGAGGTGAAGTTCTCCCATTTTTCAAACTTCAGAACAATTTCAAAAAGAAAAAACTTCTGGGTGGCCCACCCATCCGTCCTCGGATGGGTGGGTTTACAGGGTCAACCAGCTTTTTATTGCAAACAAATGAACAGATGCGCCCGCCAGCCCCGGCTAACCTGTTCCCCACCCATGCCGCCCTCCGAGCAGTGCGGCATGGGTGGGCCACCCTGAGACCGATGTTAAGGTTTTCACTTTACAGGTCTCTTCTTTCTTTTGTAAAAGGTAAATCGGCTATCAAATAAAAGTTTTTGGGGGAACTTTTTCACCGCCGAGGGAATTGCCGGCCAGCCTTTCTGCTGTGCGTTACAATAGCCCTCTATGCAAGCGGCAATAAAGTCTTGTTCCTGGATCAAGGGTCTGCTACATTATAGGCGGATGCAAAGGACCCGGACAGCTATGAAGCGGGCGGCAGTAGTGTCGCTTTTGCTTTTGTTTTCCGCTACGGGCTGCGCCAAGATCATAAGCGCTCCGCTTACGGTGGAGGAAAGCGAGCTCCGGCCCGCGGACGCCATAGTGGTCTTGGGCTACGGCCCTCCGGTGGACGAGTCCGGTGAGGTGAACCCTGAGCTCCGGCGCCGGGTGGAAAAAGGGGTCGAGCTTTACCGGCGGGACCTGGCGCCTGTAATGATCATGACGGGCGGGAACACTTACAAGGACTTTTACGAGTCCGAGGTCATGAAAGAGGTTGCCGTTTCCATGGGGGTTCCGGAAGAGGCGGTGATTTGCGAGCGGGAGGCCGAGAGCACTATCGGCAACGCGGGTTACACCTCCCGGATCATGGAGGAGCGGGGCATGGAAAGCTGTATAGTGGTCAGTTCCCCCTATCATTTGAAGCGGGCGGCCGAGCTTTTCCGGGCCGCGGGCCTCGAGGTCCGGACCGCGGGCAGCAAGGTCCCGGACGACCCGGCTTACACTGTAACCTTTTCCATGTACGAGTACTTGGTCCGGCTCTACTACCTTTTTATTGACGAAGAAGAGATGGTAAGAAACGCGAGGGAGACCGGCGGCTGATTCTTTACAAACGCAGGCAGTTTCCCGCCCCCGGAGGAGTAAGATGAAAGGTGACCTTGTAATCCACGTGGACGACAGCAGGACGGCGCGGGAGATGGTACGGGAGGCCCTGGAGGACGCGGGCTACCGGGTGTTGAGCGCGGAGGACGGCCAGGACCTCGAGCATCGGGTGATGCAGGAGGAGGACGTCCGCAACACGGTCCGGCTTTTCGTGCTGGACATGGAGATGCCGGACCTCATGGGCGCACAGGTGGGCGCGATCATGTCCGAGCTGTATCATGAGCTCGAGAGGGTGCCTTTTATCATTTACTCCGGCAAGGACCGGGAATGGGTGGAAAGGATGAGCAAGGAGGTGGCGGAGTACTCCGAGGCGTTCCACCGCAATTACAAGGGCTTCATAAGCAAGAGCCGCGGCGGAGAGAAGAAGCTGGTCGAGCTGGTCCAAAAGACCCTGGAAGAGGCATGACGACCGGCGTGCATGATAATGCCGCACGACGGTAAATGAAAAACGGGTTGAAAGGGTGGGAAAAAAGAATGAGCGGTCCGCTATCAGGCGTTAAGGTCCTTGACTTCACTCGACTTCTTCCGGGTCCGTTCGGGACCATGATCCTGGCTGACCTGGGAGCGGAGGTGGTCCGGGTCGAGTCCGCGGGCGCGCCCGATCTTCTGACTTACCTGCCACCGGTGGACGGCGAGGTCTCGACCGCCCACCGGCAGATGAACCGGTCCAAGAAGTCCCTGGTGATAAACCTCAAAAAGGACGAGGGCAAAAACATTATCAAGCGGCTGGTCCGCTCTTTTGACGTGGTGATCGAGCAGTTCCGGCCCGGCGTAATGGACCGGCTCGGGGTGGGATACGACCAGTTGAAAGAGGAGAACCCCTGGGTCATATTCTGCTCGATTACCGGCTACGGCCAGGACGGACCGTACCGGGACCGGGCCGGGCACGATATCAACTACCTGGCCCTCTCCGGAATCATGTCCTATACCGGCAGAAAAGAGACCGGGCCGGTGCTTTCCGGCATCCAGATAGCAGACCAGTGCGCGGGCGGCATGAACGCGGTTATAGCCCTGCTGGCCGCTCTCTACCACCGGGAGCGCACCGGGCAGGGACAGCGCATAGATATCAGCATGACGGACGGGGCCGTCCACCTCGGCGCTCTCATGGCGTCCGCGGCCCTTTTCACGGGCGAGGACCCGGGCCGCGAGGGGTTCATGTTGAACGGCGGCGGCTACTACGACTTCTACGAGACGAGCGATGGTGGTTACGTTTCCGTAGGCGGTCTGGAACCTCCGTTTTTCAAAGCCATGTGCGGGGCCTTGGGCAGGGACGACCTGGCGGGTTACCAGGGCGCGTCCGGTGACAAGGCGACTTACTTAAAGGACGAGCTCACAAAGGAGTTCAAGAAGAAGACCCGGAAGGAGTGGGAAGAGATCTTCTCCGAGGTGGACGCCTGCGTGGAGCCGGTGCTGTCCGTCTCCGAGATGGCGGACCATCCTCAGACCAAGGCGCGAAAGATGGTGGCGGAAGTGGAGAGCGATAAAGGCGCCAGCCGGCAGGTGGCAAGCCCGTACAAGTTTGAGAGGACGCCTTGCGAGTACCGGTTCGCCGGGGTCAAGCCGGGAAGCCACACCAGGGAAGTGCTCACTGAAGCGGGCTTTGACGAAGACGAGATCCAAGAGCTCATGAGCTCGGAAGTCATAAAGTAAGCGGTAGTGCCATGACACTGAAACCGGGATTTTTGAAAAGAACATGGCCGTGGATTACGGCATATGTTCTGGCGCTGGTTTTACTGGCGGCTCCTGTTGCCGGGCAGGACCGGCCTGCCGGCGAGGCCGTGCAGAACGGCTCGACTGCCCTGGCGGAGGGCGAGACGGTCCAGCAGCCTGCCGACGATCTCCCGCCGGAGGTCATAAGCAGAGACCGGCTTTTCCCGGAAGCCGACCGGGCTACAGAGAAGGCGTCCCTTCTTATACAGGAGTACTCCCGCCCCCTTCCCGAGATAAAAGAGCGGCCCGACCTCAAGAAGAAACTCTCCGCTTCGCAGGCCCGCATACTGCGCAGGGCGTCCTTTAACGCGCTCAGGCTGGGCGAGCTCGACCTCGAGATCGAAGAGTGGCAGAAAAAAATTGACGAGATAAACGCCCTGATCGAGGAGCTGGGAGACAGGATCATCGCTATCCAGGAGGCAAAGTCCGAGCTGGCCCGCGACCGGCAGACGTGGGAAAAAACCCTCGAGGTCTATAAGGACCGCGGATACGAGTCCACCCTTCCCGAGATAGAAAAGGTCATCTCAACCCTGGACGACAGCATTGCCGGGCTGGAGTCCATGGTAACGCCGCTTCTCTCCGCCCAGAAGAAGCTCAGCCGCCAGAAAAGCATCATCAAGGACCACCTTGTTTTTCTGCAGGAAAAAAGGGACCTGCTGGTGGGGTCCATGTGGAAAAAACACACCGCCTCCTTGTTCGAGACCGGTTTTTCCTGTCTTATCGAGATAGACAAGTCCTGCCGGGAGGAGCTCGCGGGGAGGTGGTCCCGGTACTCCTCCGCGTCGGTTGACTACCTGCAAAAGGTCAGGGTCCAGCTTTTTGTCGAGCTTCTTTTTCTTTTCCTGGTCTGGCTGGGCCTTAGAAACTTGCTGACAGGGCTCAGGGAACGGGCCGAGGAGATACCGAGCCTGGACGAGCTCCAGGCCCTGTTCCGGCATCCCCTCCTTATCGCCATACTGGCGGCTTTCCTGCCCGCGTCCTTTTTCTACGCGGAAGCTCCTTTCCTGGTGCGGAAAGCGTACCTCTTGGTTCTGGGCCTGCCAGCGGTCATTCTTCTTATCTCCATCATCACTGAGCGGGGGATAAAGTTTTTCATCGTAGGCATTGGCGTAAGCTACCTCATCGGCATCTTCCGGGACATCATCCTGGGCACTCCTCCCCTGGACAGGCTGATGCTTTTGATCCAGGTGGGAGTGGCACTGGCGGTGACCCTGGTGACCCTGTCGCCCGGAAGACTGCAAGAGCAGGCCCTAGAACGCGGAACGGAAAGCTGGTACCGCTACACCAGGATCATCCAGTGGATACTGGTGCTGCTTCTGGGCGCGGGCTTTTTCCTTCAGGTGTTCGGGCTCAGCCGGGCCAGCATTTTCCTGGTGCATGCCTCGTTCCAGAGCGTGCTTGTGACAGTTCTGGTGGTCGCCACCTACCGGCTGGTCCGATCCTTGACGGTCTACTTCCTGTTCATGCCGCGGCTGGCCCGCATCCGAATGATCAGAAGCCAGGTCCTCACCATCGTGGCCAAGGCGTCCAAGTGGCTCATGGTTGCGGCAATAGTGGTGTGGATTTTCGCGCTCCTCCGGGTATGGGGCTTCTATCGGCCGGTAATGGGGTTCCTGCAAGAGATGTGGAAGGCCGGCTTCATGCTCGGGGAGACCCGGATCAGCTTGGGCGTGGTGGTGCTGGCTTTTATAGCTCTTTATATTTCGCGCAAGATATCCCGGATTATCTGTTTCGTGCTGGACGAGCAGGTATACCCGCGGAGGCAGACGGAGCCGGGCTTACAGGGGGCCATCAACCAGGGCCTTCGTTATCTTCTCGTTTTCGTCGGGTTCGTGGTCGCCTTGAGCATCCTGGGGGTCCGGCTCCAGAACCTGGCCATTATCGCGGGCGCTTTGGGCGTAGGTATCGGGTTCGGTCTCCAGAACGTGGTCAACAACTTTGTTTCGGGCATCATCATGCTGGCGGAGCGGCCCATCAAGCTGGGCGACGTTCTGGAGCTGGAAGGGATATGGGGAACGGTCCGGCGAATCGGGATGCGGGCCACCACTATCGAGACCTGGGACAAGTCGGAGATCATCGTGCCGAACGGAGACCTCCTCTGGAGCAACCTCATCAACTGGACCCACAACAACCGCTTAAACCGCATCATTATCAAGGTGGGAGTCTCCTATGGCTCCGACCCGGGAAAGGTGATGGAAATCCTGTATAATGTTGCCATCGAACACCCGGAAATTATGACCACGCCCGAGCCGTATACCCTGTTCACCGGCTTCGGGGACTCATCCCTCGACTTCGAGCTCAGGTGTTACCTTCCAGCAGTGGAAGGAAGACTCCGCGTGCCTTCCGAGCTCCGGGTCGAGATTTACGAGGCGCTCACCGAAGCGGGCATCACCATTCCCTTTCCCCAGCGCGACGTTTACGTCAAAAGCGTGTCATGGCCGGAGAATAAACAATTAAACCCAAAAGAGGACAAACCAATTAAAGAGTAGGCGGATTCATGGAATAAATGAATAACCGGAGTGGAAAAAACTCTTTAAATGACTACGGGAAGCAGGTTACAATCTGGATAGCGGGAAAATTTGTCCCTCATAGTACTTCGTCTCAGGAGAAAACATGACCCAGAAATCCAAGCCTTTAGTATGCGAGCATTTGGAAAAGGTCTCCGGCCAGGTTTTCGAAGAATATGCTTCTATAATAAGTGGATACATGAGAGGCAAAAAAGGGGTCTATGCTCTTTATAA
>JAWOBU010000276.1:0-11541 GCA_046484135.1 bacterium | reverse complement strand
GAAAGATCGCCCAGGTGCCGGTGGGAAAGGGCGTCATCGGCAGGGTCATCAACCCTCTCGGCCAGCCCATTGACGGCAAGGGCCCCATCGAGTCGGAGGAGACCCGGCTGATCGAGATCAAGGCCCCCGGCATCATCGTGCGCGAGCCGGTCAAGGAGCCGCTTCAGACCGGGATCAAGGCCATTGACTCCATGATCCCCATTGGAAGGGGACAGAGGGAGCTGATCATCGGCGACCGGCAGACCGGAAAGACCGCGATTGCCGTGGACACCATCATAAACCAGAAGGGCCAGAACGTGCATTGCTTCTATGTGGCAATAGGCCAGAAGCAGTCCACCGTGGCCCGGGTGGTGGCTAAGCTGGAAGAAGAAGGCGCGATGGACTACACCACCGTCGTATCCGCTTCCGCTTCCGAGCCCGCCCCCCTCTTGTTCCTGGCGCCATATGCCGGCTGTACCATGGGCGAGTACTTCCGCGACAACGGAATGCACTCGCTGTGCATCTATGACGACCTGTCCAAGCACGCCGTGGCATACCGGCAGCTTTCGCTCCTCCTCAGAAGGCCGCCCGGACGTGAAGCCTTCCCGGGGGACGTGTTCTACCTTCACTCCCGGCTTCTCGAGCGCGCGGCCAAGCTCAGCGAAAAGCACGGAGGAGGCTCCCTGACAGCGCTCCCCATAATCGAGACCCAGGCGGGAGACGTCTCAGCCTACATCCCGACCAACGTGATCTCCATTACCGACGGCCAGATTTACCTCGAGACCGACCTGTTCAACTCCGGGGTCAAGCCCGCGGTAAACGTGGGACTGTCCGTCTCCCGCGTCGGAGGAAACGCCCAGATCAAGGCCATGAAGCAGGTCGCCGGGTCCTTGCGTCTCGACCTGGCCCAGTACCGCGAAATGCAGGCCTTCGCCCAGTTCGGCTCCGACCTGGACAAGGCCACCCAGAACATGCTGGCCCGCGGCGAAAGAATGGTCGAAATCTTAAAGCAGGGACAGTATCTTCCCTACGACGTGGAAAGACAAATACTCGTGATCTATGCCGGGACCAACGGGTACGTGGACTGCTACGAGGTAAACGTGATAAAGGCCTACGAGGACGAGCTTATGAAGTACGTGGAAAACAACTACAAAGACACTTTGGAAAAGATAAAGGAAAAGAAGGTCATAGACGAAGAGATAGAAGGAGACGTGAAGAAAATCCTGGACGAGTTCCATGAGAAGTTCAAGCCCGAAGAGGTCCAGATAAAGGCCATCTGAGGGCCGCGGGCTTAAAAGAAGTCGGGGGAAAACAGGAGTAAGTTATGCCGTCCCTGAAAAGTATCAAGAAACGGATCGAAAGCGTAAAAAACACCGAGCAGATCACCCGGGCCATGTACATGGTGTCCGCGGCCAAGCTGCGGCGGGCCCAGGAGAACGCGGAGAGCGCCAGGCCCTTCACCGGCTCGCTCGAGTCCACCATCCGGAACCTGGTGGCCCGGCTGGACAATGCGGACCATCCGCTTCTCAAGCCCCGCGACGAGGTCAAGACCGCGGAGCTCGTGCTGTTCACCTCGGACCGGGGCCTTTGCGGAGGGTTCAACGCCAACATGATAAAAGCCGCCGAGGCCTTCTTCCGCGACAACGCCGACACCTACGAGGAAATCCACCTCTCCGCCATCGGCAGGAGGGGAGGCGACTACTTTAAAAGGAGAAAGCGTTTGGCGCGCAAGGTTACCACCAATCTCGTGCGGGAGGTCAGCTTCGAGATGGCCCGGGAGATTGCGGACGAGCTCACCGAGCGTTACGTCTCGGGCGAGGTGGACGCCGTATTTCTTCTTTATCCTCGCTTCAAGTCCGCCATGACCCAGATACCCACGGTGTTCAAGCTTCTGCCTTTCCAGTTCGAGTCGGAAGAAGAGCAGGAAGGGTCCTTGATCGAGTATATTTACGAGCCGTCGGTCATGGAACTTCTGGACCAGCTTCTGCCGCGGCAGGTGCGTACCCAGGTGTTCGCCGCCATGCTCGAGTCGGTGGCCAGTGAGCACGGGGCCCGGATGACGGCCATGGACTCGGCGACCTCGAACGCCTCGGAGATGATAGACAATCTCACGCTCCAGTACAACCGGGCCCGGCAGGCGGCGATCACCACCGAGCTCATGGAGATCATAAGCGGAGCCGAGGCCCAGAAGGGCTGAAGAGATATGGGAAGTAAAACGATCATGGGTCGTGTCAGTGAAGATACCAAGGGAGGGTGTTAACAGATGAGAGTAGGTACAGTAAGCCAGGTAATGGGCGTGGTTGTTGACGTCGAGTTCAAGGGCGGGGAGCTGCCGCCCATATATAATGCTTTGACCCTCAGCAACCCCGCGATCAACGACGAGCCGGACAACCTGGTCCTGGAGGTGGCCCACCACCTGGGCGAGAACACGGTAAGGACCATTTCCATGGACACCACCGACGGGCTGGTCCGCGGCATGGAGGTCAAGGACACCGGCGACGTCATCAAGATGCCGGTGGGCGAAGCCACCCTGGGCAGAATCCTCAACGTGGTGGGAAAGCCCCAGGACGAGGGGCCGCCCATCCAGACGGACAAGTACTATCCCATTCACAGGCATCCGCCCACCTACCTGGACCAGGACGTGGACATCCAGATGTTCGAGACCGGGGTCAAGGTCATTGATCTGCTCGAGCCTTACGCCAAGGGCGGAAAGATAGGGCTGTTCGGAGGCGCCGGAGTGGGCAAGACCGTCATCATCATGGAGATGATCCATAACGTGGCCATGCACCACGGCGGATACTCCGTGTTCGCCGGAGTGGGAGAGCGGACCAGGGAAGGAAACGACCTCTATCTCGAAATGAAAGAGTCCGGCGTCCTGGACAAGGCATGCCTGGTCTACGGCCAGATGAACGAGCCGCCCGGCGCCCGCGCCCGGGTGGGGCTGTCCGCGCTGACCACCGCCGAGTACTTCCGGGACGAGGAAGGCCAGGACGTGCTTCTTTTCATTGACAACATCTTCCGCTTCACCCAGGCGGGCATGGAGGTCTCCGCACTGTTGGGACGGATTCCCTCCGCAGTGGGATACCAGCCTACCCTGGCCACCGACCTCGGCGAGCTGCAGGAAAGGATCACCTCCACCAAGAAGGGGTCCATTACTTCGGTCCAGGCCATTTACGTGCCAGCCGACGACCTGACCGACCCCTCGCCCGCCACCACCTTCGCCCACCTGGACGCAACCACGGTGCTGTCCCGACAGATCGCCGAGCTCGGCATCTACCCCGCGGTGGACCCGCTCGACTCGACCAGCCGGATACTTCAGCCGGACATAGTGGGAGACGAGCATTACACCGTGGCCCGGCAGGTCCAGCAGGTGCTCCAGCGCTACAAGGACCTCCAGGACATCATCGCCATCCTGGGAATGGACGAGCTCTCCGAGGACGACAAGCTGATCGTGTCCCGGGCAAGGAAAATCCAGCGGTTCCTTTCCCAGCCCTTCTTCGTGGCCTCCGAGTTCACCGGCCGGGAAGGCAAGTACGTCAAGGTAGAGGACACCATCAAGGGCTTCAAGGCCATCGTGGCGGGCGAACACGACGATCTTCCCGAGCAGGCCTTCTTCATGGTGGGGACCATCGAGGAGGCCCAGGAAAAGGCCGAGAAGCTGGCCGCGGAAGAGTAACAGGAGAGGTAAGGAAAAATGGCCACCATTCACATGGACCTGGTTACTCCGGAACGGAGGCTCATCTCCACCGAGGTGGACGAGGTGAAAGCAAGGGCCGCAAAAGGAGAGTTCGAGGTTTTACCCGGACACGCCAACTACATCACTCTCCTGGACATAGGCGAGCTCACTTATAAGGAAAAAGGCGAAGTAAAGCATGTCGCCGTTACCGGAGGCTTTGCCGAGGTCACCCTGGATGAAGGCGTCAGGATCATGGCGGAGAGCGCGGAGTTCGCCGAGGAAATTGATACCGAGCGGGCCGAATCATGCAAAGAAAGGGCGCGAAAAAGACTGGAGGAGACCGACCCTTCCGGAAAAGGCATTGATATTACCAGGGCCAACGCCGCGCTCCGCAGGGCGCTGGTAAGACTGGACGTGGCCGCCAAAAGATAGTAAAGTCATTCGATCCGCCGTCCCCCGGATCCTTTATATAAAAGCGCAGGCAATTGACCGTCTGCGCTTTTTTACGTCCTTTGCAAAATCTTTGGACTTGGAACGGAGTCAATGGTAAAAAGGGACCTATGAAAATAAAAAAGCACATAATGACGCCGCTGCAGAGCAACTGCTACCTGGTATGGGACGAGGTCTCCGGCGAAGGAATGGTGCTGGACCCGGGCTTCGGCGCCACAAAGGTCCGTCGGAACATCCTGGAAAAAGAGGTCCTTTTAAAAGCCATTGTCCAGACCCACAGTCACTGGGACCACCGCTCCGGCACCGGTAAGCTGCAAAGGATGACCGGGGCCCCCCTCTATCGTCATCCAGCCGAGCCCCGTATCGGCGCAGGACTGCGGAGCCCACCCGCGGACGGCAGGAAGGTGATGGACCTGGAAGACGGAGACGAACTTAAGGCGGGAGCACTCCTCTTCCGCGTCATCCATACGCCGGGCCACTCGCCGGGGAGCATCTGCCTGCTGGGAGAAAACGTGCTGTTCTCCGGAGACCTCCTGTTTAAAGGAGGGGTGGGAAGGATGGACCTGAAAGGCGGCAGCTTCCGGGAGATGGTGAAATCATTGAACCAGAGGATCGCCCACCTGCCGGACGATCTGGACGTGCTGCCCGGACACGGTCCGGCAACCACTCTGGGGCAGGAGCGACGGACCAACCCCTTCTTCAAGGCCGCACCATAAACCATGGTCTCGGAAATAATGGAGCTCATGGATAATAAAAATGAATGAAAAAACCGGGGATACCACAAAACCCGTTGAAGTAACCGCAGCAGGAATGAGGCGCTGGGAATGGGCCGTACTTACAGCGGCTCTCCTGTTCTCTTTGTCACTCGGCGTCGCAAACCTCGTCCAGTACATGGACACCCCACTTTTTACGGTCCCCTTTACCGATGAAGAAAGCTACGTAAACTGGGCAAAAAAGATCGTGGAGGGAAAACCTGTCGGAGTCTTTTACCAGGACCCGCTCTACCCTTACTTCCTGGCCCTGGTGTTCAAGATCACCGGCGTGCCCGAAACGGGCATGGACCACCCGGCCTGGCTCGTAATCCGGATACTGCAGGTGCTCATGGGAACCGGCGCGGCAGCGCTCGTGTTCTACGCAGCCCGCAAGCTGGCCGGCCCGGCCGCGGCAGCCGCCGCCCTGCTCCTGTTCTCGCTTTACCAGGGCCTGTACTTTTACGAGCTTCTGCTTTTGAAAACGTGCCTGGCAACCCTGGCCTCGGCCGGGGTCCTGGCCGCAGGAGTAGCGTGCGCTTCTTCTGCGTATCGAAAACCAAGGTGGCTCCTTCTTGGGGTCCTTATAGGCACCGCTGCCCTGCTTCGGGGAAACTTCCTGGCTTTCGTTCCTTTTGCCATGGCCTGGGCGGTGTTTCTCCTGTGGAGGGACTGGAAAAAGGGACTGGTCCGGGCCGCGCTGATCATTGCCGGCGCCGCGCTCGCGGTCTCGCCCGCAACCGTTCATAACC
The DNA here is from genome assembly GCA_046484135.1 of bacterium. GTDB lineage: Bacteria > RBG-13-61-14 > RBG-13-61-14 > RBG-13-61-14 > DATKZS01 > CAYQTK01. Next base: position 5,935 of record JAWOBU010000276.1, on the reverse strand, counting down.
TCCGGAAAGGAGACTTGGTTATAACCACCAGCCAGGCCGGTCCCAACTTCTACATCGGTAATAACCCCATTGCGGACGGGGCCTATGTAAAGCTCCCCTTCCAGGAGAGCGCCCATCCGCGCTACGAGGCCCGCGACTTCAAGAAGGAAGCGGCGGAAAGAAAGGGCGAGGACCTCACCCCTTCCGAGGTCTCCCGCTACTGGCTCCGAGAAGGAATGGATTGGATGGCCCAAAACCCCGGCCGGGCTTTGGAGCTGTACGGCTATAAACTCCTTTTAATGGTCCACCGTTACGAGATACCGGACAACCAGAGCTTTTATCTTGTCCGCGAGAACTTGGTGCCAAGCTTGTGGATATGCTTTTTGAGCCTGGGCATGTTGTGGGCGCCCGCTCTGGCGGGATTCATCGCGGTCGGATTCTCGGACCGGCGCTGGCTGTTCGTCGCTCTTTTGCTGATGGTGTACCTCCTGACCGCGGCCATGTTCTACGTGCTCTCCCGCTACCGACTCGCGCTCACTCCTGCCCTGGCCGTGCTGGCCGGAGGATACCTGGTGTGGCTCGGGCGGAAAGCACGCGAGAAATCGGCACTCAAGATCATCGCTTCCCTGGCCGCGGCCGCGCTGGTGCTGGTCGCGGCGTACTGGCCCGTAGAAAAAGAAAACGAGTTCCAGGCATACAACATCATGGGAATCGCCCATGTAAGGTCTGCGCATCCTGTCAAGTCCATACCCTACTTTGTCAAAGCACTGGAGATGAAGCCCGGCAAAAAAAGCGTGCAAAAGAACCTCCGCATCGCTATAGACCTTCTGCCGCCAGAGCCGCCAATGATCCTGGAGCTGGCCGGGAAGTGGCAAAGCCGGGACAAAAAGCGGATCGCCGCTCTCCTCTATGAAAAAGCTCTGATGCTGAACCCGGAGCTCTACAAAGTACGGCTCCACCTGGCAAAGCTGTACGGCCCCGAGATGGGAGAATATAAAGAGTCACTCTATCACTTGAAAAAGGCGCTGGAGCAGAAGCCGTCGGACTCCGCGCTCATGGTCATGATAGGGAACTGCCATTACGAGCTCGATAACCCGGAGCTCGCCAGAGAATGGTGGAGGAAGGCGCTTGCCATAGACCCTGATAATCAAGACGCAAGGCAAAACCTCGAAGTGCTCGAAAACAAGAGACCAAGATGAGCCCTCCCAAGAAAAAAGAACGGTCGGGAACACCGAAACACAAAGGGAAGCAGAAAAACCGTGAAAAGAGTTTTGCCGTCCGGCTCGTCCTGGCTCTCATACTGCTCTTTTCTTTCGGCCTGGGAATGGTCTGTCTACTCCAGTTTCGCGACACGCCTTTTTTCAGCCGGCCCGTGCTGGACGAGGCTTCCTATGTAAGGTGGGCCATAGAGATAGCAAGAGGAGACGTTCTCGGCGACCGCGTGTTTTACCAGGACCCGCTCTACCCTTACTTCCTGGCTTTGATCTTTCGCGTCTTCGGCATACCCGCGCTGGGGGACGCCTGTTTAAGCTGGTTCGCGGTCCGGCTGATCCACGTAATTCTGGGCACCGTGAGCGTGGCCCTGGTTTTTTACAGCGGCAGGAAGATCGCCGGCGACCTGGCGGGTATTGCCGCTGCCCTTCTCATGGCCTTCACCGGCACCTTTTACTTTTTCGAGCTTTTGCTTTTAAAGTCGGGCCTGCTCGTGTTCCTGTCTTCGCTGGTCCTGGCCGCGGGCGTGGCTGCAGTAAACAAGCCGACTTCCCGCTGGAGATGGCCGGCGGCGGGAGCAGGAGCGGGCCTGCTTTGCCTGTTGCGGGGGAACTTTCTGCTTCTTCTTCCCCTGTTCGTGGTTGCGGCTTTTCTGGCAGGGAAAGGCGAGAACAGGAATAGGCGGTTTTTGCAGGCAGCTCTTGTGATCGGGGGAATCATGCTTGTGCTGGTTCCGGTGGGAGCCCGGAACTACGCGGTCTCCGGCGAGTTCGTGCTGACCACCAGTCAAGGGGGAGCAAACTTCTACATCGGCAACAACGAGCACGCGGACGGGCTTTACGTGGACCTTCCTTTTGTCAGGCCCGACCCGAGGCACGAGGCGAAAGACTTCGCCACGGAAGCGGAAAGGCGCACCGGCGAAGACCTTGCCCCCTCCGAGGTCTCCATGTTCTGGTTCAAGGAAGGATTGTCCTGGATAAAAGAAAACCCCGGCCGGGCGCTCCGGCTCTGGCTGCACAAGGCCAGACTTGTGGTCCACAACTACGAGGTCCCGGACAACTACAGCTTCTATCTAGTGCGCGATCATTTCGTGCCCGCTTTATGGGTGCCGGTTTTGGGATTCGGGGTCTTGTGGGGGGCCGCTCTTATCGGGATGATCGCGTCCCGCCGGAGCAGGTCGTCCTGGTACGCCGCGATTTTCGCGGTGGCGTATCCGGCGTCGCTGGTCCCCTTTTTCGTTCTTTCCCGCTACCGGCTCGCTGCCTTGCCCGCAATAGCGGTGTTCGCGGGAGTGTTCCTGTTCTGGGCAAAAGAAAAGATTGTTGACAAACAATGGCGCAAGATCACGGCGGCCGCGGTGTTCCTGGGCGCCGCCTGCCTGGTTTCTTTTCTGCCGGTGAGAGAGTCTAAGTGGCCGCGCCCCTTCTGCCGCTATAACATAGGCAACGTATACCTGGAAGCGGGCCGGCCGGAGAAAGCACTGGAGTGGTTCGACAAGGCCCTGCGGACCGTGCCCGAAGACCGGGACATCCGGAGAAGCCGCAGGAAGGCCCTGGCCCTGGTCCACAAAGACGATATCCGCCGGCTTGTCGAGCTCGCGGGAAAGCCGGACACCAGCGCCTCCGAGCTGGTCCGCATCGGCAAGAGGCTGGAGAGGCTGGGCGGAGAGAAAGCCGCACTGCGAGTATACGAGAAGGCGGTGAAAAAGGAGTCCGGCCGGTTCTGGGCACTCGGCAGGCTGGGGTATCTTTATCACCGGCGGCCGGAGCTTCGGGACCTGGACCGGGCTTTTTATTACACTCGGAAGGCCCTGCAGATAGACCCGAGAAACGCGGAGCTCATGGTCTACCTGGGTTCATGCCACCGCCTGGCCGGAAACCATGAAGAGGCCCGGAAGTGGTGGACCCGTGCGCTCGAGGTCCGACCGGGTTATCCCCCGGCAAAGAAGAAGCTCGAGACCTACTTCCGCTGATGGTCCGGGGCGGGCCGCGGGCAGAGATTATAAACAAGACATGGAACGAATGGAGGGAGAAGATGGAAAGCAAGGATGCTATGGAGGTTCTGGGTTACGCGCCCTACGGGTGCTACCTGATGACGGTCTCGGCGGGGGAAGAGGTTAACGGCATGCCGCTTTCTTTGTTCATGCAGGCGGGATTTACTCCTCCGCTGGTGGCGTGCGGCGTAAAGCACGAGCGCAGGACACACGCAATGGTAAAGGACGCGAAGGCCTTTGCGGTGGTGTTTTTGCGAAAGGAGCAGAAGGAGCTGGTGGAACGGTTTAAGAAGAAGGGCGACACCTCCTCGAAGTTTGAAGGCCTGACCTGGCGGCGGGCCTCCCTGGGCTCGCCGGTTCTTTCCGATTGCCTGGGGTGGGTCGAGTGCAAGCTGACCGGGGAGTTCGAGCCGGGCGGCGAGCACACCCTTTTTGTGGGCGAGGTCCGGCAAGCGGAACTGGTGAAGCCGGGACCGGTGCTTACCATCGAAGACCTGGGCAAGGTGTACCGGGTCTGAACTTTTTGGCCTGTCAGCACCAATCACAGATTCGGGCTTGCTTCAAAAGGCAAGATGTGATAAAAAAATAACTTCGTGTGCAGTGGGCGGTCCTGGTAAGTTGCTTTTAACCTACCTAAGGGGACCGTGATCTTTCAACCCTTATTCTGAAACCAGAATGCCGTGCCGGGAAGGCAGGCGAAAATTTGAAGTGAAGACAAAAGGAGGTAACGGGAAATGTCATTTGATCTTATGAAAAACTACATGCCTGACTGGAAAGTTGCAGCGGAAGCTGAGAAGACCATGAAGTCGCCCCAGCAGCTCGCCGAGGAGCTGGGACTAAAGGACGACGAACTCATCCCCATGGGACGCTACCAGGCCAAGATTGACTATGAAAAGGTCACCAAGCGTCTCAAAAACAAACAAAACGCCAAGTACATCGACGTGACTGCCATCACGCCGACTCCCCTGGGCGAAGGAAAGACGACCTCTTCCATGGGACTGGTCGAGGGACTCGGCAAAAGAAACAAAAAGGTCATCGGCGCCATCCGTCAGCCCTCCATGGGCCCGACCTTTAACGTCAAGGGAAGCGCGGCCGGCGGCGGCGTGTCCCAGTGCGTGCCCCTCACCGATTTCTCTCTCGGCCTTACCGGCGACTTCGACTGCGTGACCAACGCCCATAACCTGGCAATGGTCGCCATGACCTCGAGGCTCCAGCACGAGTTCAACTACGACGACAAGATGCTCAAGAGCAAAAACTTAAAGAGGCTTAATATCGACCCCCGCAACGTCCAGATGAACTGGGTCATTGACTTCTGCGCCCAGTCGTTGCGCGATATCATCATCGGGCTGGGCGGCAAGATGGACGGCTTCATGATGGAGTCCGGCTTCGCCATTACGGTGAGCTCCGAAATCATGGCGATCCTGGCAGTCTTCAACGACATTAAGGACTTCATCAACCGCATGAACAACATCGTGGTCGCCTATAACAAAAACGGCGATCCCGTCACCACCGGCGACCTCGAAGTGGGCAACGCCATGTGCGCGCTCATGCTCCGGGCCTTGAACCCCAACCTCATGCAGACCGTGGAAGGACAGCCCGTCATGGTCCACGCCGGACCCTTCGCCAATATCGCCATCGGACAGAGCTCGATTGTCGCCGACCGCGTCGGTCTCAAGCTCGCCGACTATCATGTGACCGAGTCCGGATTCGGCGCCGACATCGGCTTCGAGAAGTTCTGGAACCTGAAGTGCCGCTTCTCCGGCCTCAAGCCCCATTGCGCGGTCCTGGTCGCCACCATCCGCGCCCTCAAGATGCACGGCGGCGGGCCCAAGGTGGTCCCCGGCAGAAAGCTGGACGAAGCCTACGAAAAAGAGAACGTCAGCCTGGTCGAGAAAGGCTGCGAGAACCTGGTCCATCACATCAAGACCATCCGCAAGGCCGGCATCAACCCCGTTGTCTGCCTGAACGGCTTCAAAGACGACACCAAGCGCGAAATAAACGCAGTAAAGAGAGTGGCGGAACAGGCCAAGGCCAACTTCGCCTACTCCCAGCACTGGGCCTACGGCGGAGACGGCGCCCTCGAGTTCGCGGATGCAGTCATAGACGCGGCCAACAAGAAGACCAACTTCAAGTTCCTCTATCCCGAGACCATGCCGCTGGGACAGCGCATCCAGAAGATCGCCAAGGAAGTGTACGGCGCCAAGGATGTCTCCTTTACTCCCAAAGCCCAGGAAAAGCTGGACCGGATGGAGAAGGACCCCGAGATCAAGAAGCTCGGCACCTGCATGGTCAAGACCCACCTCTCGACCACCGACGTTCCCGGCATCGTGGGCGCCCCCAAAGGCTGGACCCTCAACGTACACGACATCCTGACCTACAAGGGCGCCGGATTCGTGGTGCCCATGGCGGGGACCATCAAGCTCATGCCGGGCACCGCCTCGGATGCGGCCTACCGCAAGATCAAGGTGAACCCCAAGACCAGGAAGGTCGAGGGAATGTTCTAAAAAGTTCGAATAAAGTTTTTCTCAAAAAGGGCCCGTTCGACGGGCCCTTTTTCGTGTGCCAGGCATGTCGCGTTTGTTGGGGGTGGAAGTACCCTGCGGGCCGTAACGAGCGGAACCGCCAGCCTAGGCAAGGGTCTCCGCCGCGAGGCGGAATCTGAAGGAAGCCGATGGCAAAACGCAGACCCGACGAACAGGAACCGGATACAAGGCCGGGACGGCGGGGTAACCCGGCAGCCGATAAAGGGAG
>JAWOBU010000272.1:0-31804 GCA_046484135.1 bacterium | reverse complement strand
CTTTCCTTCTTCCTTGGTTTTCAATGCCTCGTCTATGGCGGCCTTGACCGCGTGGGAGGCCTCGGGAGCAACGATATGTCCCTCGGTCTGCGCAAACGTCATTGCCGCTTCAAAGCAGGGCCTCTGGTGATACGCCACGGCTTCGATCAGCTTTTGGTTGACGAGCTGGCTTATAATGGGGGCCTCGCCGTGATAGCGCAGTCCTCCGGCATGGATGCCGGTGGGCACGAAGTCGTGCCCGAGGGTATACATCTTGGCGATGGGCGCCATCTTGGCGGTGTCTCCGTAGTCGAAAGCGTAGATGCCTTTGGTAAGAGTGGGGCAGGCGGTGGGCTCCGCCGCCACTGCCCGGACCTCTTTGCCGTTCAGCTTGTCGTAGATGAAGGGAAGCACCACTCCGCCGAAGTTGGACCCTCCTCCCACACAGCCGATGACCACGTCGGGGTAGTCCCCCACCTTCTCGAACTGCTTCTTTGCTTCCAGTCCTATCACGGTCTGGTGAAGCAGGACGTGGTTCAACACGCTTCCCAGCGAGTAATGGGTATCCTCCCGGGTGGCCGCGTCATACACGGCCTCGCTGATGGCGATGCCCAGGCTTCCCAGGCTGTCCGGGTCCTTCTTCAGCACCGCCTTGCCCGGCTCGGTCAGCTCGGACGGGCTGGGAACGCACTTGGCGCCCCAGGTCTCCATCATGATCCTCCGGTAGGGCTTCTGGTTGTAGCTCACCTTGACCATGTAGACCATGATCTCCATGCCCAGCACCTTGCCGGCAAAGGACAGCGCGCTTCCCCACTGGCCGGCGCCCGTCTCGGTGGCGATGCGGTTTATGCCTTCCTTCTTGTTGTAATAGGCCTGGGCCACCGCGGTGTTGGGCTTGTGCGAGCCGGGAGGGCTTACCCCTTCCCACTTGTAGTAGATGCGGGCCGGGGTATCCAGGAACTTCTCGAGCTTATGGGCCCGCACCAGAGGAGACGGTCTCCACAGGGCGTATATGTCCAGGATTTCCTCCGGGATTTTTATCCACCGCTCCATGCTGACCTCTTGCTCGATGAGTCCCATGGGGAACAAGGGGGCAAGGTCGTCGGGAGTTACCGGCTGCAGGGTCTGAGGATGCAAGACCGGTGTAGGCCCGCCCGGCAGGTCGGGAAGCACGTTGTACCATTCCCGGGGCATCTCCGATTCGTTCAGGAAAATCTTTGTCTCCATTTTTCTCCTCCGTTCTTACTGCTCGATATCACTTGAAAACTCCGCGTCTGAAGCGGAAGGCAAAAGCGGTTTTATCCTTGCACCAGTGCAAACCGGTTCTCGTCAATGCCCAGGTTCCGGGCGATGTAAGGACACTTGGCTTTCAGAATGAAAAAGAACCGGTCCCCCTCTTCGTCCAGTGTCTCGTAGTTCCCCTGTCCCTTTGCTATGACCATGTCCGCGGAGTCCAGGACCTTAAGGAACATGTCCGAGCACTTGTCCCGGATCACCCCCACGAAGTTGTTGCCGGTGTCAATTACCTTGGCCGACTTGTCCAGCCCCGCCTGTACGGCGTCCTCCCGGGTGGCGTCGTTCAAAACCGGGCCTCCCTTGACCGCGGCCACCACCATCTTGCCGTGCGAGCGCAGGCCATCTATTACAAGCTTGTCGAAAACCAGCTCGCCCGCGTTGTCCAGGATATAAAGAATGCGTTGCGAGGAGCTCAGCTTCTCCTGGAAAGCGTCGTACTCGAACCGGGCATAGCCGTCGCTCAGCGCGCTCTCCATGGTCTCCTCCAGGTCGGCCTCGTGGCCGATGCCCAGGTCCAGCACGTTTCCCGCCACCGAGAGCCGTACCGCGGCCTCTAACTTGTCCTCCGAGGACTTGATCTTCTCTTTCACCTGGCCAACAAGGCCAAGTGCCTTCTCGTTCAGCTCCTTCCTGGCCTCGGCGTAAGGGTCTTCCACCCTCAGTTTTTCGTTAACCTCGTGGAGAAGAAGCGAAGAGTTATAAGCCGGCGAGTCGTTCCTGGAGAGGTCCGGCAACACCGCGGAAGCAAGGGTCAAAACCTCCCAGCGCTTGTCCTCGTCCGGGACCGTGCGGACTACCGTGGAATGGGCCTGTTTAACCATGCAAGGAAAACAACTGCTGTCCGATTTCATTTTCGACTCCCCCTTTTAAAACCAGAAAGCTTTCGGGTTTCGGCTCGGGCCTTTATGGCCTTTTAGTTATGGTTCTTCCCCCAGCGCGTCAAGATTAAACCAAAGAGCTCCCCGCGTCAAGAACGACAATCACAAGCGCCCTGAAAACGCATTGGTTACCGCCGTCAGTTCCGTCCCGGTCCCGGCTCGTACGACTTCAATTTTTCTTCCAGGTCGTGCCAGAGCTCGTTGTGACCGAAGTACTCCATCTCCCGCACCGCCCGCGCGTTTTTCCATCCGTCGTGCTCGATCCGGTAGATGCCGGCCATGAGGCCGGTGCGGTCAATGCCCTTGTTGCAATGGATATAAACGGGCCGGTTCTCGGGGTTGTTCACGATCCTCAAGAACTTTTCGATGGACTCCCGGTCGGGAGGCTCTCCCGGGTATATCGGCATCCAGTGGTACTTGAAGCCCGCGGCCCTGGCTTGGTCTCCATAGTCGTGAGCTTCCATGTATCTGAAGTTGATGATGGTATTGATGCCAAGCTTTTGCAGGACCTTCAGGTTGTCCAAGGGGTAAGCGCCCCGGTACAGGCCGGGATTGATCCGGGCTATGTAATCAATCCCGGAAATGCCCTCGACGTGTTCGGCAAAGCCGGGCTCGGACGGGGCCTGCAGAAACGCCCGGTAAAAAGGGGTGTACCCGTCCAGGACTACTGACACGCCGGCCGCGGCCAGGACCCCGACCGCGAGCCCGATCACGATCTTTTTCTTAAAACGCCTCTCTCCCGGCTCTTTTTTCATGCCGTCTCCGTGCATCGTTCTCCTCCGGGCGGCCGGAAAGTTGCAGCCGGAAAATAAGCGGCAGCCCGGCCCGCGGTATATTTATAATCCGACAAAAAAAGGCGGGTGTAAAGGGAGCTTTTTCAGGATGTGTGCACCGGCTTTTCCATTCTTGATAAAAGAGTGTATCAGTGCTTGCCGGGGCCTTACAAACGGGGCTCTCCGGCCGGTTCGGGGTTTACAATCATTCTGCCCTGTGGTAGCGTAAATAATAGTCAAAAAAGGATATATAATCGGGAGACCATGCGCTCTTCCGAAAGAAAGGAATGTGTTATCTTTCGTTTCTGTGCAAGCGAGAGAAAAAGCGCGCATATTTCCCGGGATAAACTATCATGAGTCTGGTTGGTAATCTTGAAGACCTGGGTTTGGGGGACATTCTCCAGATCGTCAGTCTTTCCCGCAAATCCGGTGTGTTGAACCTGTCCTGGGGCGAGATCGAGGGGAAAATCCTGTTTCGAGACGGACAGGTAGTGGCAGGGGTGTCCTCGGACCGGGCCCGCTCGCTGGGAGAGCTCTTGGCGGACAAAGGTGCAATAGCCTCCGAGCGGGCAGAGCATGTGGATAAAGTTGTGAGTGCGCTCCCGGATGCCTCCCGGGTAAAGGAACAACTGGCAAACGACATGGGCGTGTCCGCGGACCTGCTGGACGAGACTGTCCGGGAGGAGATCGAGTCCACCGTGTTTTCCTTCTTTGGATGGCCGGAGGGCAGCTTCAACTTCGAGCTGCAAGAGATAGACGAGGAGCTTTCTTCCCTTCCTTCTCCCAAGCACGCCTTTGTCATGGAACCGGGGCTGAGCCCCCAGTACCTGGCCATGGAAGGCACCAGGCTGCAGGACGAGAAAAGAAGAGAGATGGCGGAATCGCCCGTGGGACCGCCCGTTAAAGGCTCGAAAGCCACTCCGCCGGCGCCGGAGGAGGTGGAGATACCAAGGCCGGAGTCTGCCCTTCCGGAGCAGGAGAACGTCTCCAGCAACCCTTCCCAACCCGCGAGCGCAAACACCCCCAAGACCTCGGAGGTGGAAGAAGACTTCAGCTCGGTAGCGGAGGCCTTGGCCTATTATGAGTCGCACGGACAGGCGGGACAGGAGCAGGTGTCGCCTCCCCCGCCGGAGAACCTCGCACGGGAAAGCCGGGAAGAGCCGGAGGAAAGCTTTGAATCCATTGATACCGGAGAAGAACCGGCGCCCCCGCCGGAAACCGAACAGAAAGCTCCCCCAGAGACCGCGCCTTCCCGGGAGACCGAAAAACCTCCCGACCTCGTGATAGCGGATGACGAGCCTTTCCTGATAGAATCTCTCCGGCATCACCTGGCGGAGAAGGGATACCAGGTACGGGGGTTTGACCGGGTGGATAGCGCTCTCAAGTACATCCAACAGACCGTGGACATGGGCATCAAGCCCGGCGCCTTGCTGGCCGATCTTATCATGCCCGACCAGGAAGGGACCTCCACCCTGGGAGGGCTCGAGCTCCTCGAAAAAGCACGAAGCATAAGCCCGTCCCTGCCCGTATACATAATGACCGACTACGAGAACGCCCCCGCCAGGGAGCGGGCGCAGGAGCTCGGCGCCAGGTACTTCTTCACCAAGCCCAAGTCCAGCCAGTTGGACGAGGATTACAGCTCGCCCGAGCTGGTCAACTTTGTCCAGGTGCTGGAGTCGGCGCTCGGCTCCGAGGTTGCCGCCAAGGGAAAGGCGCAAGAGGCTCCCGAGTCGGAAGGCGACCTGGTCAACCTGGGAGACGAGCTCCGGCGCGAGTTCGGGGAGGAGGTCCATCCCGTCTCCGACCAGGGAGATGTCGTACCCAGCCGGGGGATCCAGATGCTCAAGTCCATGATCAGCGAGCTTAACGACCCCAGCTCCAGCGGGCAGATAACCCTGCTTGTTCTCAGGTTCGCGGCGGAGCTCATGAACCGGGCCATCATCTTTCTGGTGGCCAAGAACAAGCTGGCGGGGCTGGGCCAGTTCGGGCTGGACATCCAGGGGGTGGACCCGCAGAAACACGTCCGGCAAATCCGGATACCCCTGAACGAGCCCTCTATCTTCCGGGAAGCCATTCAGAAACGGCTTCCTTTGAAGAAGCCTCTCAAGTCCAATAAATGGAACGATTACCTGGTGGAGACCCTGGGCGGAGAAAGGCCTTCCGAGGTCTTTGTGGCCCCCATTATAGCGGGGGGAAAGATCGCCGCCCTTATCTACGGAGACAACGTGCCCGAAGATAAAGAGATCGGAGACACGGAAAGCCTGGAGATATTCCTGGCCCAGGCCGGACTGGCCATGGAAAAAGCGCTGCTCGAGATGCGGCTGCGGGACTCGGGAGAAGATGCGGCCCGGAACCAGGAGTCCTGAGGAAAGCCCGCCTTCCAGGCGCGCTCTGATAAAGCCGGCTGAAAAAAACTTTGCCGGCCGCCGGTCCGCTTTGAAACGGGCGGCCTGGCCCCTCCGGGGCGAATGTGAAGGCCCTTCGAGTTTCCAGGAGGAACGATGGGAAGACAGATACTGATTGCCGAAGACTCTGCGGTGACGCGGGCCTATCTTGTCTCCACCTTGGAGGAGCTGGAGGACTTCGAGATCATCGAGGCCTCCACCGGTTTCGAGGCCCTCAAGCAGTTGCCGAGAAAACAGTTCGCGCTCATCATCACGGACATTAACATGCCGGACATTAACGGGCTCGAGCTTATCAACTTCGTGAAGAACAACATGAACTACCGGCATATTCCCCTCATTGTCGTAACCACCGAAGGAGCGGAAAGGGACAGGAAGAAAGGCATTGCACTGGGCGCGGACGAGTACCTGGTAAAGCCGATCGAGCCGGAGCGGCTCCAGGAAATAGTAATGAAGTACCTGGACGAGAAGACGGAAAAGGGAGCCGGATGAGCAACACCCAGATAGACGAGTTCCTGGGCGAAGCAGAGGACATCATTGATTCTCTGAACGCGGACCTGCTGTCCATTCACGAGTCCTACTCCGCAAACCGGAAGACAGACCCTTCCCTTATAAACAACATCTTCCGGGCGGCCCATTCCCTGAAAGGCATATCCGGACTGTTCGGGTTCTCCGATCTTACCGACCTCTCCCATACTCTGGAGAACCTGTTGGACAAGCTCCGGATGGACAAGATCGAGTTGAACGAGGAGCTGTTCGACCTGCTCTTCGAGAGCGTGGACATGCTCCGGTCGGTGGTGTACGGCAAGGCCGAAGACGTCGAGCCCCCGGCCCTGGAAGAGGTCGAGGACTTGACCCGCCGGCTGGTGGAGGCCGAGTCCGGAGAGAGCGGCGGAGAGGCCGCCGATGACCTCTCCTGCGTGGGGCAGGAAATCCTGTCCGTACTTACCGAGTACGAGGAGCACCGGCTCCAGGCCAACATAAAAGACGGTCTCAACATCATAAAGTTCAGGGCCGCCTTCGAGCTTTCCACTTTTGACGAGGACCTCTCCGACCTGCAGGAGCTGGCCAAGAGCCAGGGCGAGGTCATAACCACCCTCCCGAGCGCAGGCGACTCCGGAGACGACAAGATCACCTTTGATATAATCGTAGGGGCGGACAAGCCCCTCGATACCATCGAGGAGAGCCTTGCCGGAAGACCCGTCACCATGGAAGTATTAAGGAAGGGGAAAGCACCACAAGCGCCCTCCAAAGAAAAAGAGACGGAACAGCCGGCCGCAAAAAAACCCCCGGACGAAAAAGAGGCCCCCGAACTCGAAGCGCCCCTGCCCGAACAGCAGGAACAGGACTCGTCCTCGTTGCGGACCATGTCCCAGACCGTGCGGGTGGACATCGGCAAGCTCGACAACCTCATGAACATAGTGGGAGAACTGGTCATCGCCAAGAACAGCTTGTCCCAGCTCATCGAGAAGCTCCGCGACAAGCTCGGGTTCAACGAGCTGGTCATGGAGCTCATCAAGAACTCCCGCACCATGGAAAGGAAGCTCTCCGATCTCCAGTCCGGGGTCCTCGAGGTCAGGATGGTCCCCATCGGCCAGACCTTTGACAAGCTGCACCGGAACGTGAGAAAGCTCTCCCGCGAGCTGGACAAGGAGGTGGACTTCAAGGCCGAGGGCGGGGACACCGAGCTGGACAAGCTTATCATCGAGGACCTGGCCGATCCGCTCATGCACCTGATCAGGAACTGCATGGACCACGGGATCGAGGCCAAGGCGGAGAGGGTGAAAGCGGGCAAGCCCGAGCGGGGGTCAGTAAGGCTCAGCGCTTACCAGAAAGGCAACCACGTGGTCATAGACGTGCAGGACGACGGCCGGGGCCTTGACTACGAAAATATCCAGAATAAGGCGGCCATGATGGGGCTTCTGGACCCGGAGGCCGAGTACCGGCCGGAAGAGCTGGTCGAGTGCCTGTTCTCCCCCGGCTTCTCCACCATGGAGTCGGTCTCGGAGTACAGCGGCAGGGGCGTGGGCCTGGACGTGGTCAAGTCCAATATAAGCTCCCTGTCCGGAGCCATTGACGTGGACAGCACCCCCGGCAAAGGCATCAAGTTTTCCATCACCATTCCCATGACCCTGGCGATCATCCAGGCGCTTATCGTGGAGGCCGGAGGGGAGACCTTTGCCATTCCCCTGAACTCGGTGCAGCAGGGCCTCATGATAAAGCCGGAGGACATCCAGACCATAGAGAACCGCGAGGTCATCGAGCTCCGGGGGAAAACCGTTCCCCTGCTTCGCTTGAACCAGCTCTTCGGGCTCCGGGAGAAGCAGGCCGACAACGGGCCCGATCATTTGCCGGACGAGATGCAGAAGCTCGAGCTGGAAAGCGGAGCCAGCCCCGCCCCGCCCGGCCTCTCCGAGATGGCGGAGAGCGAGGACGAGGACATCGTGTACGTGGTCAAGGTCGGCATTGCCGAGCGGGGCCTGGGCATCATAGTGGACAAGCTCTGGGGCAGGCAGGACATAGTCATAAAGTCGGTGGGAGAAATCCTTCGTGGAGTCAGGGGAATAGCAGGCGCGACCGAGCTCGGCAACCAGCGGACCATCCTGGTCCTGGACGTGGTGGACCTGATGGAGGAAGCCGCGGTGTCCCTGTTCAGCATGAGCGCTTAAAGGGGCGGCCCCATGTATCTCGAGTTTTACGGACTGGACCGGAAACCCTTCTCCAAGACGCCCGATCCGTCCATGCTTTATCAGAGCCCCCTGCACGCCGAGGCCCTGGCCCGGATGGAACAGGCGGTGGAGGACAGGGAGCTCATGCTCCTGACCGGCGAGATAGGCTCGGGAAAGACCACCCTCTCCCGCGCGCTCATAGACCGGATGCCGGAGTCGGTCCGGCCGGCGCTCATCATAAACCCGAGGCTCTCGCCCAACCAGCTTTTGCGCACCGTGGCCCGGAGGCTGGGAGAGGAGGAGCCCAGGCATTACCGGAGCGACCTGGTGGAACAGATACACGAGTTGCTTTTCAACTGCTATGAAAGCGATATCCTGCCCTTGATCATTATAGACGAGGCACAGGTGATACCCTCGCGGGACACCTTCGAAGAGATAAGACTGTTGACCAACTTTCAACTGGACGACCAGAACCTGATGGCCATCATCATGATGGGACAGCCCGAGCTGAAAAGGAGACTGCGCCATCCGGCATACGAGGCGCTCCGACAAAGGATAGGGCTCTCCTATCACCTGGACGACCTGGAGCCGCAGGAGGTGGGCGGCTATATCGAGTACCGGCTTCGGGAGGCCGGTTGCAGCAGAAGCCTGTTTACCGGGGAAGCGGTAGAGCTTATAGCTTCGCTCTCCCGGGGGATTCCCCGCTGGATCAACAACCTGGCTTCGGCGGCATTACTGGAAGGATTCGGAAGGGAAACCGACACTATCGGCGAAAACATTATAGAAGACGTGGCCCGCGACCTGGGCCTGATGGGAAACAAGGAGGAAGGCGCCTCCGGCCCGGCCGGAAAGGAACAGCAACCGGAGGACATGGCGGGCGAGAAGGCGGCGGGAAACTGAAGGCCTGATTGTTAACCGGCCTGATCTGGCCTATCATAATGAGATTGAGGTTATCGTAACGGTTTTTTCAAAAAGCGCTGACCCGGAACAAGACATGGACTTATTAAAAGCAAGGGAAAGGGCCCGGAAGAAGGCCCAACAGCAGAAACAGGAAAAGGCGGAAGAGGAACGGGCTCCGTCTTCTTCGTCGCAAGGGTCCGGCCGGTCTCCGGAGGAACAGGAAGCCTCCCGGAGCGTCCCTCCTTCAGCCCCGGAAGCCGCGGAGGAGCCTGAGGCCGCTTCCGCGGCGGACTCCGTAAGGGAGGGGCCGGAGGACAAGCCCGCGGCGGAGGACACCGGGAAGTCGGAGGACAGCGCTTTTGTTTCCATGTCCGACTTTTCCGAGGAGGACGTGTTCTGCGACGACTCCTTTGGAGAAGAGCTGCCGTCTTTTCCGGAGCAGAAAGGAGGCGGACAAGAGGTTCCCGACGCCTCCATCCTCCTCGATGACGATGACGCAGGCGGCGGCGAAGAAAAGACCGCGCAGAAAAAGGATAAAAACAAGGAGGACCAAGAGTCTCTCGAACGCTCTGCTGCCGGTGAGCGGGATAAGTCCCGACCGTCCGGCGAGCAGGCCGTTGTCGCCGAGGACACGTCAGATTCCATGGACTGGGAGGTCCGGGAACACATGACGCCGGAGAAACAAAAGCCGGAGCCTGCTGAAGCTTCGCCTCTTCCGGAAGAAGAGCCGCCGGCGGCGGATGAGCCCTCCCTGGAAGGAGAGTACTCCCTCGAGGACATGGCCACTGATGAAGACGATTTCTTCTCTCTGGTTACCGAAGAGCTGTATATGCGGGAGTTCGGCGCTGAGGGGGCCGAGGCCGAGGACCAGTTCTCTTTGCTCAGCTTCCGGCTGGCCCAAGAGACCTATGCGGTTCGATTGACCAGTATCAGGCAGATAATCAAGGTGGTTCCCGTAACCATGGTGCCCCGGGTGCCGGATTATGTGCTCGGGATCATCTCCTTGCGGGGGACGGTAATACCCGTATTCGATCTCCGGAGGATACTCAAGCTTCCCGAGGCAGAGGCCACCCGGAAGAGCAGGATCATTATAGTGAACCACGGAAAGTACACCGCCGGCCTCTTGGTGGACCAGGTGGAGCAGGTGGTAAGGATGTCGGAGTCCGCCATCGAGCCGCCTCCGCCGGTGCTGGGCGGAGTCGAGGCCGAGTATATAAAAGGCATCGGCAGGGTGGACTCGAAGATGGTGATCTTTCTTGCCCTGGAAAAGATCATGGTGCCGGTGGGGTAAAAAATGCCGCAACAGGAAAGGGCCGATTACAAGGATGATTCAGTGGTCCAACTGGCTGTGTTTCTTTTGGACAACCAGCTCTACGGCATAGATATAAACAAGATAAAACAGATCATAAGGCCGCTGAAAATTACGCCCCTTCCCCACGCCCCCGACTTCCTGGAAGGGGTGGTGGACCTTCGGGGAGTGGTCATACCGGTGGTGGACATGAGGAAAAGATTTTCCCTGCCGGCGCTCGGAGAGGACAAGGAAAGAAAGGTCATCATAGTCAGCGTCTCCCGTAAGATACTGGGGATCATGGTGGACGACGTTACCGAGGTCATCTCCATGTCCAAGAGCGACTTGCAGCCCCCGCCCCGGGTGATAAGGGGGGTCGAGGCCGATTACTTGAACGCGGTGGCAAGGTATAAAGAAGATATCCTGCTTATCCTGAACCTGGACGAGATACTGACTTCCGAGGAAAAGGTCTCCCTGGAGACAGTGGGCGGAAAAAAGAAAACGTAAATTCATAAAGGGGAATAAAATGAGGGTATTGTGCCCGAGCTGCAAAACCAGGTACAAAGTGGACGAGAACAAAATAGGCGACCAGGGGCTACGGCTCAGATGCCAGAAATGTAATACGGTCTTCCGGGTCAAGAAGCCCGCGGCCGCGCAACCGGCGCCGGCCCGGCAGGCAGTGCCCCAACAGCCGCAACAGCCGGCGCCCCCCCCGCCGCAGGCGCAGCAGCCCGCTCCGGCCGCGGCCAAGCCGTTGGCGGTGGGTCCCTATCAGCCCTCTACCAAGCCGCTCGGCACCATCGTGGTGGGGGACGCGGACCAGAAGTACTTAAAGCACGTGGCCCGGCTCGTACTCCAGGCCGGATTCACCGTCTACCTGGCCGAAAACGGCGAGAAAGCCATGGAGCTGATCAGATCAAAGCTGCCCCAGGTGGCCATCCTGGACGTGGCCCTGCCCGGAATGTTCGGATTCGACATAGCGGAGAAAACCAAGCAGGACCCGGCCCTGGCCGAAAAAGTCAAGATCATACTGCTCGGGTCGGTCTACGAAAAAGACCGGTTCCGGAGACAGCCCGAGTCTTTATACGGCGCGGACGACTACATTGAAAAGCATCATGACGGGCCCGCAGTAGTAAAAAAGATAAAGCAGTTCGTGCTGGGAGAGCCGCCCCCGCCCGCGGAACAACAGGCACCGCCGCAACAGGAGACGGAAGCGCCCCGGCAGGAGGCTCCCCCTCAGCCGGAACAGCAGCCGGTTTCCCCTGAGCAGCCGCAGCAGGCTCAAGAGCCCCCGCAGCCTCAGGCTCCGCCCCAGCCGGCAGCTCCACCCCCCCAACAGCCGGCCCCCGCACCGGCCCAAGACACACAGCAGTCTCAAGCGCCCTCTCAACCCGCGCCCGCCGCTCCGGCGGCCGCCAAGGACTTCCCGCCCGTGCCGGACGACCCCGCTCATCAAAAGGCCGCCCGGCTCGCCCGGACCATTGTCTCCGACATCAGTCTTTACAATACCGACCTGGTGGCCCAGGGGGTAAAGGAAGGCAACATTTATGATCTTCTGGCCAAGGACATCTCCGACGGTCTCCAGCATTACAACACCAAGGTCTCCGAAGAAATCAGGAACCACCGGGACTACTTCAAGGAAGCTTTCGAGACCATGATCGAGCGCAAGAAAAAAGAGTTCGGCCTGGCTTGAGCTGGAGGGGTAGTTGGCTGAGGTCGGGCAACACATATCTTCTTCCTTGAAAAGCCCGGACGAGAACGTCCGGGTGGATGCACTGGAGTCCATGCGAGGCCAGGCGGACGAGTACTCCCTGAGTCTCTTTAAGCAGGCCCTGGGCGACAACAGTTGGCGTGTCCGGAAAACCGCGGTGGACATCCTGAAGGGACTTCCCGAGCACCAGAAGTCGTCCCGGCTGTTCATCAATTCCCTGGAGGACGAGGAAAACGCGGCCCGCCGCTCTTCCGCCCTGGAAGGGCTTGTCTCCATGGGCAAGACCGCTGTTCCCTACTTGCTCGAAGCGCTGGACCACGAAAACGATGACGTGAAGAAGTTCATCGTTGACATCCTGGGCGAGATCAAAGACCCGTCGGTGGTGGACGCCATTCTTCCTCTTACCCGCGACTCGTCGGAAAACATCCGGCTGGCCACCGTGGAAACACTGGGCTCCATCGGAGGGGAGAACACCTTCCAGGCGCTTTTGTCTCTTCTTTCCACGGAAGACGTGTCCCTCCAGTTCAGCGTGCTTTATGCCCTGGGAAGGGTGGGAAAGCCTATCCCCCTGGAGCGGATCAAGCCGCTACTGGACCAGCGCATCTTGAGAAGGGCGGTTTACGACGCCCTGGGCGAAACCAGGAGCCCCGAGGCCCTGTCCATTCTGGTCCAGGGAGTAAAAGATACCGGCAAGAGCGCCAGGCAATCCGCGGTCCGGGCTTTGGATAAGCTCTCCCGGGAGCCGCGGCTGGAAAAGCTCGCCGAGAACGAGGTAAACAAAAACCTGGCCGGCGACGCCGTGGACTTTCTGGGCGAGCTTTTGCAATCCAACAACCTTGCCGTAAAAAAGTCAGCCGCCCGGCTGCTGGGAATGATCGGGACCTCGAAGGCGGGAAGAACTCTGGCCCGGGCCTTCCCGGACGACAGCATCTCCTCCGAGCTGGAGGACGCTCTGAAAAAGATTCAAAAGCGGGATCCCGCGGCCTATGACTCGGCTAAAAAGGAAGAGCCGGCTGTAAACTCTCTTACCGGCCTGGAGCGGTCCCTGGAGATCAAGTCGCTGGGGCCCATGAACGAAAAGCAGTTCACTCGCACCCGGGACCTGGTCGCCGGCGAAAGCGGCCTTTTCTACGACCATGAGCTCAAGTACCTGGTGGAAAGAAGGGTCCAGAAGAGGATGGAGAGCCTTCAACTCAACGATTACGACCAGTACCTGGAAATGATCGAGTCGAACGGAAGCAAGGGAAAGAGCGAGCTCCGCGAGCTCATGAACGACCTGTCCACCAACGAGACCTACTTCTTCCGGGAGGACTTTCAGCTCCAGGCGTTTAAACAGGAAATCCTTCCCCCCCTCCTGGAGAAGAAAAAGAAGAGCGGCAGGGGGCCGCTCCGTATCTGGAGCGCCGGTTGCTCGTCCGGGGAAGAGCCGTATACCATCGCCATGATCGTAAAGGAGTTGGCGGACCAAAGCTCTCCGCCGGTCGAGATCATCGGGTCCGATTTCAACCGGGAGATGATAGAGAAAGCCCGGCTGGGCCTGTACAACCCTTCCTCGTTCCGGACCATCGAGGATTCTTTTGTAAAGAAGTATTTTACGCAAGAGGCCGGCCGGTACCGGATAAAGGACGAGATCAAAAAGATGGTCGCTTTTGATACCACCAACATCCTGCACGCGGGCAGCAGCCCCCACCTCAAGAACCTGGAGGTGGTCTTCTGCCGAAACGTCATCATCTACTTCTCCGCCGAAGCCAAGCGCCGGGCGGTGGAGCAGTTTTACAGTATCTTGAAGCCGGGCGGCTACCTCTTGCTGGGCCACTCGGAGTCGCTTATGAGCGTGTCCACCAGCTTCGAGCTGGTCCATTTAAAGAACGACCTGGTCTACCGGAAGCCGGAAAGCGAGGGCGGGCCATGACGGACGCGGACCTCATCCGGGTGCTGGTGGTGGATGACTCCGCCTTCAACCGGCGGACCATATCCGAGATACTGGAGACCTCGGGCGCGGCCAAGGTGGTGGGGGTCGCCCGCGACGGAGAGGAAGGCATTAAAAAGGCGTTCGAGACCCGGCCCGACCTTATCACCCTGGACCTGGAGATGCCCCGGATGGACGGGTTCACTTTCCTGCGCATAGTGATGAAGAGCCTGCCCACTCCCATCCTGGTCATCTCTTCCCGCAGCGAGGACAAGAACGTGTTCCGGGCTTTGGAACTCGGGGCCATAGATTTTCTGGCCAAGCCGAGCAGCCACCTTCAAACCAGCCAGGTCCTTCGCCAGGAGCTTCTGGAAAAGCTCAAGGTGGTGGAAGAGCTGAAGATGCGAAACCTCCAGCGGCAGGTCAACCGGGCCGCCTCCCCGGAGATGGGGCTCACGCCCGAGAAGTTGGCCGAGGTCAAGCCCGCAGCAGTGGAAACGCCAGCCTCCGCCCTGGTGATGGGAGCGTCCACCGGCGGGCCATCCGCTCTCCAGGCCATCATCGGGAGCCTGCCCGGAGACATGGGCACCAGCATCCTCATCAGCCAGCATATGCCCACCGGCTTCACCAGGGCCTTTGCCGAAAGGCTCGACCGCAACAGCGCCTTCCGGGTCAAGGAGGCGGAAGACAAGGACGTGGTGGAGCCGGGCACCGTGCTTCTGGCTCCCGGCGGCAGGAGCCTCCGGGTGGAGAAGGAAAAAGACAGGGTCCTCGCCGTACTCGAGGACCACGTGGAGGGGGAAAAGTATGTTCCCAGCGTGAACGCCTTGTTCTCTTCCGCCGCGGAGGTATTTGCACAGAGGTGCATGGGTGTGGTATTAACAGGGATGGGAAACGACGGTTCCGAAGGAGTGCGCCGGATAAAAGAGGCCGGCGGTTACGTGATCGCCGAGTCGGAGCAGACCAGCATAGTGTTCGGCATGCCGCGTGAGGCCATCGCGACCAATATGGTGGACGAAGTTTTAAACCTGGACGACATAGCGGTGGGGATTATCAAAAGGTGTAAAAGGGGGTAAAGCGGCGCCAGCCATGGATGACAACAAGGCAAAGCATAACGAGATTAAAGGTCTGCTGGAAGACTCGTCTTCCCAGAAGCCGGACGAGGTGTTCCAGCTCATGACCAAGTCCATGGAGTTTGTGAAGGAGCTCATGGAGGAGAACGAGAAGCTCCGCTACCGGGTGGTCCAGATCCAGGAGGAGAACCGGGAGCTGGCCGAGCGGGTCCAGAGCGGCGAGCGGGCCCAGATGCTCCGGGAGAAGATCAAACAGCTCGAGCACGAGAAAGAGAGGATCGCCGAGGAGTACAAGAAGGTAGAGAACGAGAACAAAAATTACGCCGGCCGATACGTCGAGATAGAAGAAGAGAACAATAACCTGGCCCATCTTTACGTGTGCTCGTTTCAGCTCCACTCCACCCTGGACTTCAACGAGGTCGTAAGGATCATCATGGAGATCATCATAAACCTGATCGGCGCCGAGAACTTCGGCATCTTTCTGCTCGACGAGAAGACCCAGACCTTGAAGCCCATAGCCATGGAAGGCTTTCCCAAGGAGAAGGTCAAGCCCATACCGGTGGGGGAGGGCATTATAGGAAAATCCGTTGTTACCGGAGAGAACTACTTCGACCCTTCCCTGGCGTCGGAAGAGGCCTCCCACGGGAAAACCTCCTGGGAGGACCCACTGGTCAGTATCCCTTTAAAAATCCAGGAGAAGGTGATAGGGGTCATAGTGCTTTACAAGCTCTTGCCCCAGAAAAAACAGTTCGCGAACGTGGACTACGAGCTGTTTACGCTTCTGGCCGGGCACGCCGCCACCGCCATATTCTCGGCCAAGCTCTACTCGGAGGCCCAGCGGAAGCTGCACACCATTAAAGGGTTCATGGACCTCTTGACGTCCAGTGAAGAGTAACCGTACTTAAAAGAGAGGTTTTCACCGGCATGGCTAATATAAGGGTTCTGGTTGTTGAAGACTCACCCACCATGAGACAGCTTATCGGGTTTGCGTTGAAGCGCCTTCCCGGGGTCGAGGTCATGGAAGCCTCCGACGGAGTGGACGGATTGAAAAAGGTCAACTCCAATCACTTCGATCTCATTATCACCGACATCAACATGCCGGTAATGGACGGTTTGAAGCTCATCAGCCTGGTCAGAAAAGACGTGAACTACCGGAACGTCCCCATCATGATCATAACCACTGAGGGAGGCGCCGAGGACAGGGAAAGGGCCTTGAGCCTGGGCGCGGACGCCTACATAACCAAGCCCATCCAGGCGGGCAACGTGGTAGACACCGCCAAGAGCCTCCTGGGAATGCCCTGACAGGACCGCAAAGAGATCTCCCTGTCTCTTCTATAGAACCAGCTCACAAAAAGACCAGGGCCCCGCTCCAAGCAAGGCCCCGCTTTTTATTTCCAGAAAGCACAGAGCTTTAATATTTAGTGTCTTCCGGCCCGCCGCTTTCCAGCTTCTCTTCCACCATGGCGGCCCACTCCCGACTCTCCTCCACCGTTATCTTCCCGTCCTGCTGGATGGTCTGGAACTTCTGAAAAATCTCCCGCGGGCCCTTTTCCGCCCAGTCCATGAGGTTGTCGTACTTGTCCGAGCGGCAGTCTCGGATGAAGGTGTCAAGGGCGTCCTCGAAGTTCTCCTTCTGCTCCTCGGTGTGCTCGTCGGTAAGAAGGGTCATAAACTGCGGCTTGCCCATCTCGTACATGTCGCCTATGAAATCCGGTCCTTTTTTGTAGAAATAGGCAAAGCCTCCGACCAGCGCCACGACCACGAGAACAGCCAGGCAGCCGCATCCCAGCAGCACGAACTTCCATCCGGAGGACTTCTGCTGTTGCGGGGGCCCTCCGCCCGGCATTGGGTAGTTCTCTCCGATATTATACTGCTGCTCCGGCGGGCCATATCCCTCACCGCCGGGAGGACTCCAGCCCGTGCTGAAAAGCGTCGGTCTTCCTTTCCACGTTTCATCCCCAAACCTTGCAGACATCTTCGCTCCTTCCAGGCTTGATGATACTCTTCAAAGACAGCCTTGCCGAAAGGCTCTTAGAACGGAAGTCCGGCGCCCGCGTAGAAGGTGGACTGCTCGTCCGAGTTCCCCCATTCGAGCTTGATCACCACCGTGGGCGTTATAACAAAGCGGAAGCCGCCTCCCCAGGCGTAGTGGTAGTCCTCCCACATTTTATCCGGAATCTCGGTGTAATCGTCGTATACCCGGGCCTCGTCCCAGAACAGGAACACCGAGGGGTACTTGAGCTTTATCTTGCCGTCGAAGAGCTCGAGCTTCCAGTCCGGGAACAATCCCTGCCGGATTTCAACGTTGAGCTGAGTGGCGTTCTTGTCTATGAAGCGATATCCGTAATAGCCGCGCACGCTGGAGCTGCCGCCGTAGTTGGGCATCTCGTAAAAGGGGACCTCTCCCTGGGAGATGATGGCCTTGACCCGGGCCGCCAGGATGGTGTCTTCATGGAAAAGGGGAAGGAACTGGCGGGCGTCCACGCTGGTCTTGTTATAAGTAAAGTCTGAGCCCCAGGCCTCGTCCGAGCGGGAATAGGACACCTCGAAGTACTGGCCCTTCATGGGCCAGACCACTGTCTCTCTGCCGCCTCCCAGCGGAAAGCGGTCCTCCCTCCGGTCCAGGTACATGGTCACGGTCGGGATGATAAGCTCGGTGGGGCGGAAGTAGTCGCTGTAGTACATTTCCGGGTACACGTCTTTTATCTTCCGGTTGAAGCTGCCCGCGTCCGGATTGTCGAGCTCGCCGTTGTCCGGATCAACGTACTTGTAAGTGAGCTGTCCCCGCAGGCCGATCGTGCCTATCTCGGTCTCGGGAAACCGGTGGATGTAGGTGGGCTCGACCTCGGCGCCGGTGTAAGCCCAGTTGCAGTCGTCCTGCGGGCCGGTGTCGTTGCCGATCCCGTAGTAGCGCATGGCCGGACGGGTCTGGTACTTAAGGCGAATTTCCAGCCTGCCCTGGTCAGAGAGGAAGTAAGGCTCCGACCACGTGATGTTGAAGTCCTGGTAAAGGTTCTCTGTATAAGTCATGCCAAAGGAGACGTCCCGGCCCTCCTTGTCCAGGAAATCACGGAACTGGATGGCAAACCCCGCGCCGAAACCAGTGTCCGGGCCCGTGTACACGTAAGGTGTGCCCGCGAAGTTAAGCTCCTTGCTCTCCTCTTCGCCGTCCTCCGACTGCTCTTTTTCCGCAGGCTCTTCCGTGGATTCACCCTCCTCCTCGGTGACAGTCTCGCTAACCTCCGACTGGGAAAAAGAAGGCGCGGACCACAAAAGCAGTAACAGGAAACAAAAAAACACCGTAGCCGTCCGTAACTTCATCTTGACTCCCCCTTCCGTGCTTATTTTGCCGTATCTAACATATCGCTAAATTGTATCTTGTCCCGGAAACATTGCAAAATCCCACCATACTATAAACCGGCAACACCCTCCTTGGCAAGTACTTTTTTAAAATGAATCATCGCGCCCTGTCTCGGTATCTCTTTCCCTTTACCGAGAACGCCCTCGTTTGACTGTTTTCAGTCTTCCTGCTAAAAACTATTGCACTGACCCGGGCGGAAAACCATGACAAGGAGAGAACCATGAGCTCGTGGGATTTGATAGAGGACGTGCGCATGCCTTCGGGAGCGCCGGTGGCAGGCCCTTACCTGGGCCGGATCATCGAGGAGCTTTCCCTGGCGCTGGTGCCGGACGGAGGAGAGCTTGCCGTGTCCGTGTATGATACCGGCTCGTTCAACTTTATCGGCCGGTACCTGCGCGATTCGGACGCCGGCGCCCGCCGCGGCATCAAGGCCCTGCTTGTTCTGTTCGATCTTTTGCCCTTTCTTTTTATCGGCCGTCTCCGGCGCTTTGTAAACCTCGCGCCCGCGGAGAAAGAGCTCTACCTTGCCGACTGGGAGGCTTCCCGGATTTATTACCGACGCATGGTGCTGGTGCTTTTGAAAACCATCGTCGGCATGGGCTACTACAACGATAAAAAGGTGCTCTCCGAGATCGGGTATAAGCTCAAATGTGAAGGAGACAAAAATTGATGTCCGCTTACGGTGACGTAAAAGGGAATCTGAAAGAAGACGCGGACGTTGTGGTGGTCGGCTCCGGCGCCGGCGGCGCGGTCGCCGCCCACCGGCTGGCCCGGGCGGGCAGGTCGGTAATCCTGGTGGAAGAGGGAAGCTACGTAAAGCCGGACGAGTTCTCCTCGGACTCCTGGACGGCCATGCAGAAGCTTTACCGGGACCAGGGCATGCGGGCCATGGTCGGCACCATGATCATACCCACCATGCAGGCCCGGGTGGTGGGAGGAACAACCCTGATAAACTCGGCCATCTGCTTCCGCCTACCGGAGGACGTGCGGGAAGAGTGGGTGGAAAAGGAAGGTCTGAGCGGGCTCGAATCGGACAAGCTGGAATCGGCTTTTGACGAGATAGAAAAAGACCTTAACATCTCGCCCGAGCCGGACGACGTGCTTGGCATGAACAACCTTCTCATGCGGCGCGGCTGCGAGCGGCTGGGCTGGGAAGGCGAGGTCATCCGTCGCAATTCGAGGGGGTGCAAAGGCTGCGGCGTATGTATGTCCGGCTGTGCGGAAGGGGCCAAGTGGTCCATGGACCGGAGCTATGTGCCCGCCTTTTTGGAAGCTGGAGGCAGGCTGGTTACCGACTGCCGGATAGAAAAGATCATTACCGAGAACGGCAGGGCAAAGGGCGTCTCCGGGGTGTTCGTGGCCCCGGAAACCTTGAAGCCTTCAGAGCACCGACTCGAGGTCCGGGCCCGGGCGGTGGTGCTCTCCTGCGGCACCATGGGCACTCCCGTGCTTTTACAAAAGAACAGGCTGGCCAACTCCTCGGGGCTGGTGGGAAAAAACCTGGTGAACCACGTGGCCACCGGCATGCTGGGCCTGTTCGATGAAGAAGTCCGGGGGTGGGACGGAGTGAACCAGGGATACTGCTGTACCGCTTTCCGGCGGGACGGCTTCATAGTCGAGGTGGCCTGGGCGCCGCCGGACGTTATCGGCATCCGGGTGCCCGGCTTCGGCCTGAAGCACAAGGACATGATGGCGCGGCTGTCCCGCCTGGCCATGTGGGGGGCCATGATCCGGGCGAAAACCACCGGAAGGGTAATAGCTCCCCGCAAGGGATGGAGCCCCACCATCGTCTATAACATGAACAAGCGCGACGGCAGGCTCATGCAGGTGTCCATGAAAGCCACCGCTGACCTGTTGTTCGCCGCCGGCGCCCGGACCGTCATGCCCGGCATAAACAAGGTCCAGGGCCGAATGGACCGGCAACGGCAGACCAGCCGGATTCTGGACGCCAACATAAAACCCGCCGACTTCAATCCCATCGGTAACCATCCCCTCGGCACCTGCCGCATGAGCCCGGACCGGAAAAAGGGAGTGGTGGATAATCGGGGCGAATCCCACGATGTAAAGGGATTGTGGATCGCGGACGGCTCCATATTTCCCAACGCGCCCGGCGTAAACCCACAGGTAACCATCATGGCTATGGCTTCTCTTATTGCCGGACAGGTGGAGGAGTCCCTCTGAAGTAAAAGCCGGCGGAAAACGCCGGCCGCACTGTTCATGACGAGCGTACTTACGAGGTATGATAGAGGATCAGCTCTCTTGGTTTTCCGTCCTGGTTTTATGAAAAGGGGGAAGCAGCTCGAGGTAAGGCAATCGGGGAAAGGCTGCGGCCAGGAGCGCTCCACCGCCGGCCCCGGACAGATTGGCCAGGGCGTCATAAAGCTCGAAGTTCCGCCAGGGAAGGGCCCCCTGAATGAGTTCGATCATAAGGCCGTAAGCGCCTGCGAGCGCGGCCGCTTTTATTATTGCCGCTCCTTTTTTGTCCCGGTAAAAGTTCCAGAAAAGCACGGCGCCGAGCGGAAAGTAGAAAGCGGCGTGCATGAGCTTGTCCGAGGCGGCGAACCTCGGGGTGCTCACCGTTTTCATGGACTGGAAGGAAAGCACCATGAGCAAAATCGCCCAGACAATGAAAGCAAGGGCAACATAGCGTTTGTCTGCCTCGCTCAGGTTTTTGGAGGAGCCCTTCACATCTTGTACTTTCCGAAGTCTTCCGGGTTCAGGTTCTCCAGGATTTCTCTCCATTTGTCTTTGTTCTCCTGGGTAAAGGACATATCCTTGGACTCGACCTGCTGGGACTTCTCCACCACCTTCTCGTTAACAAAGATGGGCGACTGGGTCCGAAGGGCCACGGCAATGGCGTCGGAGGGTCTCGAGTCCACCTCCATGACCTTTCCTCCCTTCTCCAGGTGAATGAGTGCGAAGTAGGTGTTGTCCCGTAAATCCGTGACCTCGATCTTTACCACGTTGACCTCGAGCTCGGTCAACAGGTTCTTGATGAGATCATGGGTCAGGGGACGCTGAATCTTGATCTGCTCGAGCTCCATGGCAATGGCGCTGGCTTCCACCAGCCCGATCCAGATCGGCACCGTCTGCTTGTCCTCCAAATCCTTCAAAACCACGATGGGAACGTTGCTGTAAGGATCGAGAACTATTCCCGCCACTTTCATTTCCACAGACATGTTTCCTCCTGTGCGATGCAGTTTGCCGAGATCGGTTCCATATTTTCCCCGCCTTCCAGCGAGTGCTTCAAGGCGCGAGTAACCCGCACCGTCTTTAGCTCGCCGGGTGCGGCGCCCGCGGCGGGAAGGTGAACCAGCCGGTTGGTCCGGCTCCGGCCGGTCATCCGGGACGGGTCGGTCTTGCTCGGCCCCTCCACCAGGACCTCGTGGAACCGGCCCACCTCATGTTCGTTCTTCTCCTGCGTGATCCTCTCCTGCAGGGCCTGGAGTCGGTAGAGACGGTCATACTTGACTTGTTCCTCCACCTGGCCGGAAAAGTCGGCTGCGGCGGTTCCGGGCCTTATCGAGTAGCGGAAGGAAAAGGTCTCGTCGAACCGGACCCTTTCCAGTAAGTCCAGGGTCTCGAGAAAGTCGTCTTCGCTCTCGCCGGGAAAGCCCACCATAAGGTCCGCGGTAATGCCGATCTCAGGCATGGCTTCCCTGAGCTTTTCAATAAGACGAAGATATCCGTTCCGGGTGTATCCCCGGTTCATGAGAGACAGCACCCGGTCGGAGCCCGCCTGCACCGGAAGATGGATGTGCTCCATGATCCGGGGATGGGATGCCATGACCTCGATGAGACGGTCGCTCAAGTCCTTGGGGTGAGAGGTGGTAAAACGGACCCGCTCGATCCCGGGCACGTCCGCCGCCATCCGAAGAAGATCGGGGAACTGAACGTCCCGGTCCTGGTAGGAGTTAACGTTCTGGCCCAGAAGGGTGACCTCTTTAACGCCGGAGCCGGCCAGGTTCTCCACTTCCGAGAGCACCGCGTCCGCTCGCCTGCTCAACTGGGCCCCCCGCACGTAGGGCACGATACAGTAGGCGCAGTAGTTGTCGCACCCCTGCATAATGGACACGAAAGCGGTTACTTTATTTCCGGGCACCGTTTGCGGCACCTGGAACAAATCCTGGTCATGGGGCGAAAGCCAGTCCACAGCGACTACTTGCTCCCCCCCTCCGGCCCTTTCCACCAGGCTTTTGATCTCGTGGATGCGCTGGGTCCCGAGAATCAGGTCGAGGTAAGGGGCCTGCTCCAGGAGGGACTCACCCAAGCGCTGGGCCACGCAGCCGCAAACACCCAGAAGCACGCCGGGCTTATGGTCCTTGTAAGACTTGAGCCTTCCCAAGGCCCCCAAGAGCTTGTTCTCCGGCTTCTCCCGCACCGAGCAGGTGTTGACAAGTATCAGGTCCGCCTCTTCCGGCCCGTTTGTATACACGTATCCGGATTCCTCCAACAGGCCCCGCATCCGCTCGGAATCCTTTACGTTCATCTGGCAGCCAAAGGTCCGGATGTATGCCTTCTTTTGCAATGTTAAAGAAACCTTTCCCCTTTGGGGCTCGTAAAAAGTGCGGTCTCGAATACAAGCTAAGTTAGATGATATGGATAATCATGTCAAGATAAACCTTCTTTAATCACTTGACAATCAGCCCCCCCAAGATAGACTATGAATTTTAATGGCGATAGAGGAAAAGGACCTGCTGGTATTCCAGGTAAGCCGCCTTCCGGAGGAAGGGCTTGATTTTGACGAAAAGTTCTCGCCGGAGTGGCTGGTAAACATACCGGAGTACGCCGGGGAATCGGCGACCCGGATCAAGGGCGGGATCATGGTGCGCGGGACCATAATGCTGGAAGGCGAAAGCCTCTTTGTCCGTGGCCGGGTCTTCACCGAGCTGTCCACCTTTTGCACCCGTTGCGGGGAGAGCATGGTCTACCCCTTGGAGGGGAAGGTGGAGATGGCGCTTCTGCCGGGCCCGCCGCCCGATCTTCCCTCGGAGATGGAGATCACTGCGGAGGACGCGACCGCGGAGTACTACCACGGTGATGAAGTGGACCTGGCCGGCTTTTTCCAGGAGGCGGTGGCATTGCAGGTTCCCATCCAGAGCCTGTGCCGTGAGGACTGCAAAGGTTTATGCCCCAGGTGCGGGGCCAACTTGAACTACGAGACCTGCAACTGCGAGGAAGAGGAGGGCGACCCCAGGCTGGCCCCCCTCCGAAACCTGAAGATAGAGTAGGCATCCGGCAAGAGTTCTTCTTTCGTTTCCCGCGGACTATCCGAGCCGAAAAATAACCGGACCGTGCGGGAGGCGGAAGCCGAGAGCTCAGCCGGATCGTACTGTTTTATTACTATTGTTGACGAGGAGCGAAACATGGCGGTACCAAAGCGCAAGAAATCCAAGTCGCGGGTCGGGACCCGCAGGTCCCACGACTCTCTGCGGGCCCCCAACGTTATAAACTGCTCGAACTGCGGCGAGCCGGCCCTGCCCCACCGGATGTGTCCCCACTGCGGCCACTACAAAGGCAGGCCCATAAAGGAAGTGAAAGAGACATAAGACGCACTTCGGACACCGGCTCATGAGCGACACCGCACTGGTATTTCCGGGGCAGGGCTCCCAGTTCGTGGGCATGGGAGAGTCCCTTTGCCGCGAGTTTGCCGCGGCCCGCCAGGTTTTTGAAGAGGCCTCCCGGGCCGTGTCCCTGGACCTTCGGAAGCTGTGTTTCAAAGGACCGGCGGAGACCCTCTCCCTTACCGAGTACACCCAGCCGTGCGTACTTACCGCCGGCCTCGCCGCCTGGAAGGTACTGGAAGCGGAAACCGGCATAGTACCTCTTGTGGCAGCCGGCCACAGCGTGGGAGAGTACACTGCACTTGTTGCCGCGGAGGTCATGTCCCTTTCGGACGCAGTGCGGGTAGTGCAAGAGCGGGCCCGGCTCATGGAAAAGGCGGTGCCCGCGGGAGAAGGGGCCATGGCCGCGGTCATGAAGCTTTCGCGGGAGCAGATCGAAGACGCCTGCCGGGAGGTCTCCCAAGCCGGCGTGGTTGAGGCGGCCAATGACAACGCGCCCGACCAGGTGGTGATCTCCGGACACGCACCCGCGGTGGACCGGGCCGCGGAAAGGATCAAGTCCATGGGCGGCAGGGTCAGGAAGCTCAAGGTGAGCGGCCCTTTCCATACCGGCCTCATGGAGCCCGCGGCGCGCGAGTTGGAAAGCTTGCTTGCCGACATAGATTTCTCTGAACCATCGTTTCCGGTGCTGGCCAATTGGAACGCCCGGCCCTATCCGCACGGAGAGGGGGTGGCGGATAACCTGATAAGGCAGATCACCGGTCCGGTCCTCTGGAGACAGACGGTGGAACAGATGGACCGGCAAGGCACGGACCTTTACGTGGAAACCGGGCCCGGCCGGGTGCTGGCGGGACTTATCAGTCGGTGCCTGCCGGAAGCCGCGGTGCTTGGTTTCATGGAGCCGGACCAACTGGACGGCATCAAACAGAGGATCACGACATGAACGAAAGCGGAGCGCTTGCGGGCAAGGTGGCGGTAGTTACCGGCGGCAGCCGGGGCATAGGCGGCTCGATCGCTTTGCGTCTTTCGGAGGACGGCGCGCACGTGGTGGTTGCCGACGTGGAAGCGGGGGACAGGACCGAGGAGCGGATACGGTCCGAGGGCGGTTCTGCTTCTTTCGTGAAGCTGGACATCTCCGACTTCGAAGCGGTTAAAGAGGCTTTCCAGGAGGTGGAGAGCTCATACGGAGGAATCCACGTGTTGGTGAACAACGCGGGAGTAAACCGGGACCAGGTGCTGGCCCGGATGAAGCCCGAGCAGTGGCGGAAGGTGGTTGAGGTGAACCTGGGCGGTTGTTTCAACTGCTGCCGGCAGGCAACGCGCACCATGGTCCGGCAGAAGGAGGGCCGCATTATCAACGTATCCAGCGTGGTGGCAAGGCTGGGCAGAGAGGGACAGGCCAACTACTCGGCGGCCAAGGCCGGCATAGAAGGACTCACCCGGAGCCTGGCCCTCGAGCTCGCCCACTTGGGGATTACAGTGAACGCGGTGGCTCCCGGATACATAGACACGGACATGACCCGGGCCCTGTCCGAGGACGTCCGGTCGCAGATCATCGAGCACATCCCCCTGAAGCGGGCGGGCGAGCCCGCCGAGGTGGCGGAGCTGGTGAGCTTTCTGGCCGGGCCGGCGGCCGCCTATATAACCGGCCAGACCATCCAGGTAAACGGCGGGTTGTTTTTCGCCTGATCGCCTTGTAGAATACCTGAAAGGCCCGGTGAAGGCCGGTTTTTTAAGCCGGGCTTGCGAGCGGACAAACGAAAAGTGGAGGCGCACTTATGGCCATAAAGGACCGCGTGTACGAGCTGATTCTGGAACACCTGGACGTAGACTCCGACAGTCTGAAGCCGGATGCCAAGTTTATTGACGACCTGGGGATAAGCTCCATGGACCTGTGGGAGCTGGTCCTGGTGATGGAAGACGAGTTCGACCTGGAAGTGCCGGACGAAGACCTGGAAAAAATCGTAACCATCCAAGACGCCATTGACTTTATCGAATCCCACGTGGAGAAAGAATGACTTTCTCCTTTTTCCCCGGAAGAGCGAACCTTTTTTGAGCAGACCGGAAAAGCAGGGTGCATGACGCCGTGGCCGGCGGAAAAAGGAATCCTGCCGCGCTTTATAGAGCTTCATACAAAAGTAAAGAGATGGCATGGCGAACGTTCTTATCATAGACAAGAACGCCGATTACGCGAACCTGCTTTGCATTAAGGTGGCGGAGCTCGGGCACAAGGTGTCCAAGTCCCAGACCTTGAGCGAGGGCATGCAGTGGTTTGACTCCGAGGAGTTCGACGTGGTGTTCATAAACGACCGGATGCCGGACGGCCGGGGCGTGGATGTCCTTCCTCGGCTTTTAAAAAGGCCACAGAGCCCGGAGGTCATCATCATCTCGGACGAGGCCGACCCCAACCAGGCGGAGTCGGCCATCAAGCAGGGGGCATGGGACTACTGTGAAAGGTCTGCCTCCGAACAGGCCATAATCCTGCCTCTCATCCGGGCTCTACAGTACCGGTCCAGGAAAGCGCCGGAAAACCAGAGAACGGAGCTAAAGCACGAGACCCTGCAGGAGATCAAAGGGACCAGCGCACATATAAAGTCGGTGCTCGAGCTGGTGCAGAGGGCCTCCGACTCCGACGTGAGCGTGCTGGTCGGAGGAGAGACCGGCACCGGCAAGGAGCTGGTGGCCTGGGCCATTCACGTGAACGGCCCGCGGTCTGCCGGCGACTTCGTGGTGGTGGACTGCGCGGCCCTGCCCGAGACCCTGGTGGAAAGCACCTTGTTCGGACACGTAAAAGGGGCCTTTACCGGCGCGGACCGCTCCCAGACAGGTCTTATCAAGCAGGCGGACGGAGGGACCCTGTTCCTGGACGAAATAGGAGAGCTGCCCCTGCCGGTGCAGAAGTCCTTTCTCCGCGTTCTGGAGGAAGGAAGCTTCCGGCCGGTGGGAGGAGCGAACGAAGTAAAGTCCGACTTCCGGATCATTGCCGCGTCCAACCGCGACCTGGACGAGCTGGTCCGGGCCGGGGGGTTCCGGGAAGACCTCCTGTTCCGCATCCGCTCGCTTCATATCGAGGTGCCTCCGCTCCGGGAGCGGCCCGAGGACATCGAGGTCCTGGTCGAGTATTACCTCGCCGAAATTTGCCAGAGATACTCGGTGGATAAAAAGGACTACTCCCCCGAGTTCATGAGTTACTTAAAGGACTATGAATGGCCCGGCAACGTAAGGGAGCTCATTAACGCGCTGGAGAGGGCCATAGCCACGGCCCAGTTCGAACCGGTGCTCTACCCCAAGCACCTTCCCACCTATATCCGGGTCCAGATGGCCAGGAACTCAGCCATCCAGAAAAGCGAACCCCAAAAGAACCCCCTGGAACCCGTGCAAAACCCGCATAACTTCCCGTCCCTTAACCAGGTCCGGGAATCGGCGCTCGCCAACGTGGAAAAAAAGTACCTCCAGGACCTCATGTCCTTTACCAGGGGAGACGTAAGAAAAGCCAGCCAGGTATCGGGCCTCTCCCGCTCCCGGCTGTATGCCCTCCTCAAAAAAAGAGGGGTCGGCACCAAATAGAGACTTGGGGCAATGCTCTCCTGATTATGGGGACGCTTGCCCGGTTTTCTTACCCGGAGGTGGTCATGGAATTGAAATCCCATCGGAAGCTCATGGCGCTGGTTCAGGGCACGATCTGGCTCGTGGCGGGCGCCGCGGTGGCGGGCGGACTGTTGTTTACTTACTTCGAGGAAGGCGGGTCTGTATCTCCGTTCCCGGCTGCGGTCTATGTTTTAATTGCGCCGGTTCTCACCGGCATTATCGGCGCGGTAACCGGCCCCAACCAGGCCCG
Source organism: bacterium (assembly GCA_046484135.1). Classification (GTDB taxonomy): domain Bacteria; phylum RBG-13-61-14; class RBG-13-61-14; order RBG-13-61-14; family DATKZS01; genus CAYQTK01. The sequence continues at coordinate 4,163 of JAWOBU010000272.1, read as the reverse complement.
GAAGGACTACCGGGAGGGAAAGATCGAGCTGCCCCCCGGCGCTCTGGAAAAGGGACTCGAACTAACGCCCCCGAGACGGCCCATGTGGCTGGTCCCCATGGTTTTCGCCTCTCTGTTGGCCCTGCCTTTTGCTGCGGCCGGTGTGGTGCTCATCCTGGTCGGGTTTCCGGAGGGAGCGGGCCGGATATCCTTGACAGCGACAGCGGGACTCGCCGCCGGCGGCAGCGCCGCCTTGTGCGCATGGTTCTCTTCCGGAAGGGAGCTCATTCGCTACGCCGCCCACCAGCCGGCCGGGGCGCTTGCTTTCGGCAGGTATGCCTTGATCGAGCACGTCTCCGGCAACTCGCTTATCAACGTCATCATAAACGCCGGGATCGGCTACATCCTTTTCCACCAGGGACCGCACCACCCGGAGCCTTTGGTCTCCGTACAAGAGTTCGTGCCCGAGATTCTGGTGATGTGCGCCATTGTCGCGGTCGCGGTCTCGATAGGCGCCGGCGTCCAGGCCGCCGCCGACGTCCTGGAAAAACGGGCTCTTCCCCCCTCTCCCCCTCTAAAAAAACACCCGGGCGCAATCTCAAGGATTCTGATTTACCTTGCCATGGCCCCGGTTCTCGCGGGCCTTTTATGGGGGGCATTGACGCTCGCCGGCTTACAAAGCATATCTCTGGCCTCCGCACTCGTAATCAAGGCCGCGCTTGCCGGAGTGGTGGCGGCAATCGCCGTGTTCCTGGCCGCCCGCTGGTCCGCAGCCAAGACAGCCGTCTCTTAGCACTTTCAGTATAAATTCCCGGCAGGTCCGGCAACAATTTTGCCGGCAAGCTACTAAAGCTCGACCTCTTTGCCGAACTCCAGGACCTCGACCCGGCGAATACCGTCCTCCTTGAGAACGCCCGCGAGGTGCTCCTGGGCCTCCGGCTCGCCGTGGACCAGGAACACCCCTTTCAGGTCCTTCTGCGAGAGCTTGCCCGTCCAATCCCGGATTTCGTTGTAGTCCGCGTGCGCGGAGAACGCGTTTATGATCTTGACCCGGGCCCGCACCGGGTACTTGTCGCCGAAGATTTTTATCTCGGACTCCCGGTCGGCAATCCTTCTGCCCAATGTGTGCTGTGCCATGAAGCCCACGATCAGGATGACGTTGTTGGGGTCGGTAATGTTATGAATGAGGTGGTGCAGTATTCGGCCGCCTTCGCACATGCCGGAGGACGAGATGATGATCATGGGCTCGTCCGACTTGTTGAGGCTCTTGGACTGGTCGGTAGAGGTTATGAACCGGAGCGTCTCGAACCCGAACGGGTTCCGGTGATGTTCGAGGAACGCCTGCCTGGTTTCCTTGTCATAGCACTCGGGGTGGGTCCGGAAGATCGAGGTCGCGTTCACTGCCATGGGCGAGTCCACGTAAACCGGGATGTCGGGTATCCGTTTCCGGTCGTAAAGAAGATGGAGATGATATACCAGCTCCTGGGTGCGGCCCACCGAGAACGCAGGTATGATCACCTTGCCGCCTCTGTTCCACGCCCGGTTTACCACCTCGGAAAGCTCCTCCAAGGCCTGGTCCATCTCTTCGTGAACTCGGTTGCCGTAAGTGGACTCCAAAACCAGGTAGTCAATCGGAGGCAAAACCTCCGGGTCCCGGATGATGGCCATGCCTTCCCTGCCCAGGTCGCCCGTGTAACCGACTGACACCGTACGGTCACCGTCCCGAAGCTCGAGCCGCACCAGCGCGGAACCCAGGATATGGCCCGCATCGTAAAACTCGGCCTTTACTCCATCGCCCGCCCAGAACTCACGGTGGTAGGACACGGTTACAAAATGGTCCAGGCTCGAGAGGACCTCAGACTCGTCGTAGTGGGGCGTAAGCGGAGCAGAGTTCCCGCCCGCGCCGTTCCTCTCTTGCTTCTTGTTCAGAAACTCTACGTCCTGCGCCTGCAAGTGCGCCGAGTCCATCATGATGAGCGACGATATCTCCCGCGTCGCCGGTGTGCAGAACACGTTGCCGGTAAAGCCGTTCTTCGTGAGTATGGGTATGGCCCCCGAGTGGTCGAAGTGGGCATGGCTCAAAAGAACGCTGTCTATGGAGTTGGCCTCAAAGCCAAGCTTCTCGTTCTTCTCCCACGATTTTTTGCGGGACCCCTGGAACATCCCGCAGTCCAGAAGAACACGGCCGCCCGGAAAAGAAAGAAGATGCTTGGAACCGGTAACCTCCTCCGCGGCGCCGTACGCGCATAAACTGATACCCATTACTTTTGAACTCCTTTTCATGCCGCTTGGAACCGGGACGCGCCGGACCGTGACTTTTTAAGCCTAGCATGATAATTTCTGCTGGACAAACCGGATTTTCGGATTATATTATCAGGGGCAGAGCCCAAACAAGGAGCTCGTGCCAGGCCCGGTTTTTATTTTGTCGGAAAAAACTTGAATTTTTCCCCGGAACTTGTTAAGATAGTCTGCAATTAAGAGTTTGCCTTCGGGGGGAGGCGCTCTATCAAAAATAAAGAATAGAGGGATTTATAAGAAACAGGTAAGACAGAATCAAAGAGTACAGGAAGCGAGAAAGGAGGTGAAGCGGACAAAAAGACTATCAGAAACCAAAGCGGAACGAAAAAGTTGAAAAAGCGGAATTTGTGAAGATGGACAGGAATATCAAAATAGCTGGGTAGTGAAAAACCAGAAGAACGCAAGAGAAAACTTGTAGCTTAGGAGGAGAAAGGCAATGAAAAAGTTAATGATCGCAGGAATTCTTATGGTCGCTCTGGCCATGCCGGCCTGGAGCGCGGCGGAAGTGGAAGCTGCCGCAGGAAACATCAGCCTGCATGGACACATTGATTACGTCTACCGGTACTCGGAAGCCGATGACGGGACCAATGACGACAACCTGACCCAGGACTGGAACGGGTATGACACCCAGAACCTCGAGTTCGCAGTACTCGGAATGAGCGGACAGGTGGGAGACAACGTAGACTGGCTTATCTCCTACGCCTTCGCTTTCATGGGACCAACTGCCGCAACCCAGAGTGAGGCTCTGACGGGCGGTAATAACAACGTAACCGGAACTCTGTTGGACGCCCGGATCAACATCGGCGTGGCCGACATGATGACGCTCTCTTTCGGACGCTTCATCCCGCCCACGTCCATGACCTGGGCGCCCCACCAGATGAGCAAGCTCCACACCGTGAACTATCCCCTGATTCACGGCTCCGGAATCGCAGGAGGCGAATATAATAGTGGCATGTTACCGCTTCCCATGTACCAGACTGGTATGATGCTTTCCGCCAATGTAGGACCGGCCAAGATCATGGTCGGCGGATTCAACGGAAACCAGTTCATGGGCGGAGATGACGGCGACGTGGGAATTTATGCCATGAATAACAACATGGACATAGACCGGAACAAGGGCATCCTGGCCAAGGTAGCGGTGGACCAGGAAGGAATGCACTTCGGCGGCTGGTACTATGCTGAGGACGCCTCCGCTGATATGAATCCTACCGGAACTGCAACTGACACGAAGGACGGCAGCGCCGCCCGCTGGGGCATCGAGGGCGCCTATGAGGCCAACAACCTCCTGATCGCGGCCGAGTATATCCAGAGCTCCTTTGACTTCCAGGACAGCGCAGACGCCTATGACGAGAACCTGGTCCAGAACGGCTGGTACTTCCTGGCCGGCTATACCATGAACCAGTTCCAGGTGGTGGCCCGCTACGACCAAGTGAACTACGACACCGAAGAAGAGTATGCAGCAAGCGGTCTCCTGGATCCGGCCGACTACAACGAAGAGTCCGCCATTACCGCGGGCGTGAACTATCTCCTCAACGAGCAGACCACCGTAGGACTCAACTACACCATGCGCGACCTCGAGAACTACGAGCCTGCCGCTGACGAGCTCGCCCTTATCCTCGAGCTGGACCTCTTTTAATCGGTCCTGAAAACCAACCCACCAAAGAGGCGGCCCTAACCGGCCGCCTCTTTTCTGTATGCCAGGCATGTCGCGTTTGTTGGGGGTGGAAGTACCCTGCGGGCCGTAACGAGCGGAACCGCCAGCCTAGGCAAGGGTCTCCGCCGCGAGGCGGAATCTGAAGGAAGCCGATGGCAAAACGCAGACCCGACGAACAGGAACCGGATACAAGGCCGGGACGGCGGGGTAACCCGGCAGCCGATAAAGGGAG
>JAWOBU010000247.1:0-4475 GCA_046484135.1 bacterium | reverse complement strand
CGCCGAAGCACGCCAGTTGGCTTAACATGGCGGAGATCGAGATCGGGATACTTGATCGCCAATGCCTTGGTTCCCGCCGTTGTAATCTGGAGACACTCGAAAGCGAAGTTTCAGCCTGGCAAGACCGGCGCAACCGAGAGGGACGATGCATACAATGGAAGTTCACGCGCCAGGACGCAGACAGAAAGCTGTGGAAACATTATGTTTCGTAATTAACGTGTTGCTGTACTAGCGATCATCGAGACCTGGAGGTCTCTCCCACCTTCTCTCCGCTCTTTTTGCAAGAGGCTTTGTAGAAATTATTTATTACAGAGTTTTCTTCCTTTTTCGAAACTCGATCCCGATCCAGGTAATGGCGAACACTCCGCCGACGACGTGGGACGCTGCTACGGCTATCCAGGCGCCGGTGGCCCCCATGTATCGGGTGAGGATGATTGCCAGAGGTATGGCCACCGCTAAGAAACGGGTAGCAGTGATGATGAGGGGAGGCATTCCCTTGCCGAGCCCCTGAAAAGCTCCGCCCAGCACGAACACCTGGGAGGCCATGGTGTAGGTGAGTCCCACGATGAAGATGTACTCGCGGCCCAACTGTTGGATCACGGGGTCATTCTCCTTGTTGAAAAGAGAAACCCAGAAGTCGGGAAAAAGGATGTAGACGAGACCCATGGCCAGGGAAAACAACGCGCCGTAGAGAGCCCCGGTCCAGGCGGAGCGGCGGGCCCGGTCCAGGTCGCCGGCGCCGTAGTTCTGGCCCACCATGGACACTACCCCCAGCATCAGCCCTATCATGGGCAGGATGGCCATCATATCGAACTGGATGCCCATGCCGTATGCTACCGCGGCGCCCCGGATGGGGTTTAAGATGCGCAGGAAAACTATGTTGGCGATCCACACGCACAGGTTGACAAGAAGCATGGGAAACCCCACCCGCAGTATCTCCAGGATATGCCTCGGGTACCAGTGGAAGTTTTTGAGAGAAAAGGTCCAGATGCTTTTCCCCCGCAAAAGATAGAGGATGAGAAGGAATGCGCCGACTCCCCTGCCGACCACCGTGGCTATGGAGGCTCCCATTACTCCCAGTCCCATCCAGCCTATGTCGAACCCGAAGACCTGGTCCTCCGGCCCGAACATGAGCAGGGGGTCCAGCACCAGGTTGATGGCGATGGCGATGAAAGCCAGCCAGAAGGGCGTGGTCGAGTTGCCTTCCCCCCGGAGGATGTTGGCCCCGATCAGGCTGAACATGATGGTGATGTTGCCCAGGATGATGACCTTGATGTAATCGTGGGCCTGCTCGACCAGGGCGGGCTCGAGTTCGAGCATGGCGAAGAAATGCCGGTCCAGCGGATATGCCACCGCGATGTAAAGAAAGGACAGCGCCAGGATGAGCAGCACGGCGTGGTTGGCCGCGTTGTCAGCCTCGGCGTACTCCCCGCTGCCGATGAGCCGGGCCACGTAGCTGGTAACCCCGTTGGCTATGCCCGCGGAAAGCATGATCACCAGCATCTGGAGGACCGCGGCGTTGGTTACCGCCTTGAAGGCCTCCGGCCCGATCTGGCCTATGAAGATGCGGTCCACGACCTGGTAGAGCGGCTGGATGGACATCTGGCCGATGATGGGCAGGCTGAACAGCAATAGGACCTTGGGTATTCTGCCCCTGGTCAGGTCCATGCCGGAGCCACGTCGGACTGCCGGGCTAGTGCCGGCGGAAGGTTCGTTGGAGCTCTTGCCGGGAGGATGTGGGGATAAAGGGGACAACTATCTTCTGCCTCGCTCCTTTTCTTCGTCCCAGGTGTCCGCGGTCACTCCCTCTGATTGAAGATCGGGCTTCTTGACCCGGTGGGTCTCGGTCTTGGGAAGCTCGTCCATGAACCGGATGTAGCGGGGCACCATGTAACGGGGCATCTCCTCGCGACAGTAATCGTAGAGAGACCCAGCGTCAATGCTCCCCTGCTCTTTCGGCACTACCGCAATCATTACGTCGTCCTCGCCCACGTCCGAAGGAATGCCATAGGCCGCGGCCTCCAGCACCGATGGGTGGCCCTCCACCAGCCGCTCGACCTCGTAGCTCGAGATGTTCTCGCCCCGCCTGCGCATGTTGTCCGACTTCCTGTCAACAAAGTAAAGGTAGTCGTTCTCGTCGTAATAAACCAGGTCGCCGGTGTGGAGGAACCCGTCCTTGACCTTTTCCCGGGCCGCCTGTTCGTTCTTGTAGTACTCGACCCCGCTCTTGTCGCTCTCCACCCGGAAAACCAGCTCGCCGGGAGTGTTAGGCGCTACCTCGTTCATGTTCTCGTCCACCACCATCCCCTTGTCGCGGGGAAGACGGCCAATGCTTCCCACCGGGCAGTCGCCCAGGTTGAACACCGCGTTGCCGCCTCCGTCCACCGCGCCGTAAAACTCGTAGATCTTGAGACCGAACCTTTTTTCAAAGTTCTCCCACAAGGAAGCGGGGCAGGCCGCGGAAAGCACTATCCGCACCGGGTTGTCAGCGTCGTCCGGCCGCTCCGGCTGTTTCATCAATATGGGAATCATGGCCCCCAGGGCGTTGAAGGTGGTGGCCCCGTAGCCGCGGATGTCCTCCCAGAAGCGGCTGGCGGAAAAGCGGCGTCCCAGGGCCATGGAGGCTTCGGCCCACATGGTTACCGGCAGGGTCACGTAAAGCGCATTGGCGTGAAACAGGGGAAGGCAGGTGTAGAGCACGTCGTCCGGCTTGTAAAACAGCTTGGCCATGAGACCGAGGTTGTTGAGACCGATGGCTCCGAAGCGGTACACCACTCCCTTGGCCGGGCCGGTGGTACCGGAGGTGTAAAGGAGCATGGCTAGGTCTCCGTTCTCGGGCCGCTCTTCCGGCTGTTCCGTCGGCTCGTTATACAGCCAGTCCTGGAAGGCGGACAGATAGGGCCGGAGCTTGAACACGGGGGATGCGTCCCGCATGTTCACCACCACCTGCTCGATCTTGGGGGCCTGGTCGCGTACCTTCTCGTAAACTGACAGCAGGCTTTGGTCTATTATAAGGATGCGGGCGTCGCAGTGGTCCAGGATGTATGCTAGGTGCTCGCCCTTGAGCTCGGTGTTTACGGGCACGGTGTACGCGCCGAGCTTCTGGGTGGCGAAGTGGTTATACAGGGCCTCGGGGGTATTGAAGAGCATGGAGGCCACGCCCGTGCCTCTTCCGGCGCCGAGCTTCTTAAGGCCGTGCGCTACCTGGTTCGCCCGCTTGTCCATCTGGCGGTAGCTAATGCGCTCGTCCTCGAAAAGGAGCATGGTCTTGTCTTCCAGGGCCTCTGCTTTTTGCTCCAACAGCTCGTTATAGTTGGTGTCAGCCATGTCATCCTCCCCCCATCTATTGTTTCGGTCTCTCGTCTAATCTTACAAACTTTTTCCAAAGCCGGTCAAATAAACCATGAATGCCCGAGCGCCATAATGTTGAAAGCTCTCCCCCTCCGCCGAGGTTGACCGGGGGTCGGTTAATGAGTAGTTTAAATAATATCCGGTTTTTTAAAGGGGAGCGGAAAAGGGCTTTCCCTGGTGCTGTTCTGCTCGGGAGGAGTTATTGGCTAATCTGGTGTCCATTGTTCCGTTCGACCTTCACGTTCACTCCTCGCTTTCCCACGACGGGGAAGGCACGATCGAGGAGTACTGCGAGCTGGCCGTAAGTCAGGGCATGAAGGCCATCGGGTTTGCCGAGCACGTGGACCTGGACCCTCGGGACATGGTGAGCTTTCAGCACGACTACGCGAGATATAAACAGGAAATCGCTGAGGTTCGCCATAAATACGGCGACCGGCTGGACATCCGGATGGGGGCCGAGGTCGGCTACGTTCCGCGGATAGAAAAAGACATCCGGGACTACTTGAAAGAGAACAGTTACGATTACGTGATCGGTTCGGTTCACAGCATCTTCAACGGGGAGGCCGGCATCTCCGAGGAGTACGAGGCATTGGAGACCTTTGCCCGCCACGAGCTTTCCGAGGTTTACAACGAGTACCTCTCCCAGGTTTTCAACATGGTCCTGAGCGGACTTTTCGACGTGGTGGGACATCTCGACCTTGTTCAGCGCTTCGGTGTTACCCGTCTTCCCGAGCCGCTGGAGTGGGGCCCCTATTACGGTGTATTGCGGAGGATACTGGAAGGGGCCGTCAAGCGGGAGATGGCGGTCGAGATCAACTCCTCCGGCCTTCGACAGCCTCCCAAGGACACCTACCCCTGTTTGGAGATACTGTCTTTGTACCGGGAGCTGGGAGGGGAGTACATCATCATGGGGTCGGACGCCCACCGGCCCACGGACCTGGGAGCGGGCATTCCGCGGGCGCTAAAGAACGCCATGGACGCGGGCCTGTCGCGGTTCGTGCTCTTCCGGGACCGGCTGCCCGAAGCGGTGGACGAGACCATACCGGTCTCTTCCAATACCTGAGACGAGTGCGGTTTTATTGCTCCGGCTTTGCTATGCTCCGGGCTGAAACTCATTAAGAGGA
>JAWOBU010000083.1:0-15860 GCA_046484135.1 bacterium | reverse complement strand
CCGCCGGCCGTGGGCCTCGCTCGCCTTGGCCACCTCGTCGTAGCTGATAAAAGTGGCCAGGCCCTTCTCGGCCATCACCTTGGTCATGGCCGCGGTCAAGGTGGTCTTGCCGTGGTCAATATGGCCGATGGTCCCCACGTTGATGTGCGGCTTGCTCCGCTTAAACTTTTCCTTTGACATCGGAATCCTCCTTGCTTTCTCCTTTACTTCTATTTGGACTTTTTCTTTTCATCTTTTTTAATACCCTCTCACTTTCATTAGCACGTCTTTTTCTATGGCGGGCGGGACCAGCTCGTACCGGTTGAACTGCATGGTGTAGGTCGCCCTTCCCTGGGTCAGGGACCGGAGGGTATTCACGTACCCGAACATCTCCGCCAGGGGGACCTCGGCATGATATATATAGGCGCCCGAGCGGTTCTCGGTCCCCAGTATGGTCCCCCGGCGGGAGTTCAGGTCCTTTATGACCTCTCCCACGTACTCTTCCGGGACCACTATCTCGATCTTCATGACCGGCTCGAGAAGCGCCGGTCCTCCTTTTTTAGAGGCCTCCCGGAAAGCCAGTGAGCCCGCCGCCCGGAAGGCCATCTCCGATGAGTCCACCTCGTGGGCCTTGCCGTCCACCAGCCTCGCTTTCACGTCCACCACCGGGTAGCCGGCCATGTCCCCGAACTCCATGGCATCCTTTATGCCGGCCTCTACCGCGGGTATGAAGTCCCGGGGGATGGCCTCCCCCCGGATTTTGTTCTCAAAGACAAACCCTTGTCCCCGCTCCTGCGGCTCGAACTCGACTTTGACCACCCCGAACTGTCCGTGCCCTCCGCTTTGCTTAACATACTTTCCTTCCACCCGGGAGGGCCGAGTCAGGGTCTCCTTGTAGGCCACCTGGGGCTTTCCCACGTTGGCCTTGACGTTGTAGTCTGTAAGGAGCTTCTCCACGGTTACTTCCAAGTGGAGCTCCCCCATTCCGGAGATCAGGGTCTGTCCCAGCTCTTCGTCGTACCGGGCCTGGAAAGAGGGGTCCTCTATCATGAGCTTGCCCAGCGCCGTGGAAAGCCTGTCCTGGTCGGCCCTGGTTTTCGGCTCGATGGCCACCGAGATAACGGTCTCGGGAAACTCGATGGCTTCCAGCAGGATGGGGTGCGCCTGGTCGCAGAGGGTGTCGCCGGTGCCGGTGTTCTTTAACCCCACCACGGCCACGATGTCGCCGGCGTAGACCTCGGGCACGTCCTCCTCCCGGACAGCGTGCATTTTAAGAAGTCTTCCCGCTCTTTCTTTTTTCCCCTTGGCCGCGTTGTACACGTGGCTGCCGGCCTTGACATGGCCGGAGTAGACCCTTGTAAACGTCATGTTCCCCTTGTGGGGGTCGTTCATCATTTTGAATGCCAGGGCACTGAACGGCTCGTCGTCGCTGGCCTGTCTTGTCATCCTCTCGCCGGTATTGGGGTGCACGCCTTCCACCGGCGGCACCTCCAGGGGCGAGGGCAGATAATCCACAATGGCGTCCAGGAGCGGCTGGATCCCCTTGTTCTTGAAGGCGGCTCCGCAGAGAACCGGGAAAAAATGCAGCCGGAGCGTCGCCCTTCTTATTGCCTGTCGGACCAGGTGTTCGTCAACCTGGCGTCCCTCCAGGTAGCTGTCCATGAACTCTTCGTCGTTCTCGGCCAGGGTCTCGAGCATGACCTCGCGCCAGTAGAGGGCCTCTTCCTCCATGTTCTCGGGTACGGGGATTTCTCTGAACCTTGCTCCCAGGGTGTCTTCATCCCATACCATGCCGGTCATGCGGACCAGGTCTATGATGCCCTTGTGCTCGTTTTCTTTTCCTATCGGCACCTGTACGGGCAGTGGCGTAGCTTTGAGCCGGTTCTGGATCATTTCGAGGACATTGGCGAAGTTGGCTCCGACCTTGTCCATTTTGTTGACGAAGGCTATGCGGGGCACTCCGTATTTGTCCGCCTGTCTCCAGACCGTCTCGGACTGGGGCTCGACTCCGCCGTAGGCGTCGAATATTGCTACCGCCCCGTCCAGCACCCGGAGCGACCTTTCCACTTCCATGGTGAAGTCCACGTGGCCGGGGGTATCAATTATGTTTATTCGGTGATCTTTCCAGAAGCAGGTGGTAGCTGCCGCGGTTATGGTAATGCCTCTTTCCTGCTCCTGTTCCATCCAGTCGGTGACAGTGGTGCCGCTGTCCACGTCACCCATTCGGTAAGTGACGCCGGTATAATAGAGCATCCGCTCGGTCGCAGTGGTCTTGCCGGCATCAATATGTGCCATGATGCCGATGTTGCGGATGCGCGGTAATGGTACCAGTCTTGCCACGGTGTTCCTTTCCTGATCACCAGTTTGCTTGCGAATTTTTTTATTTGGCCTTTAGCCGTTAGTGTCATTTCTCCAGGTGTCTCCTGGCCGCTTTTCAAAAGCGGGAAAAGCGGGGAGTTATTACCACCGATAATGGGCAAAGGCCTTGTTGGCCTCGGCCATCCGGTGGGTGTCCTCCTTCTTTTTCACTGACGTGCCTCTGTTCTCCGCGGCGTCCAAGAGTTCCATGGCCAGCTTCTCGTGCATGGCGTGCTCGGCCTTCCTGGCCCTGGCGTAGTTTATTATCCAGCGGATGGCCAGGGTCTCCTGCCGGCGGGGCCTGACCTCGACCGGGACCTGGTAGTTGGCCCCTCCCACCCGGCGGCTTTTGACCTCGAGCATGGGCTGCACGTTCTTGAGCGCTCTTTTAAACACCTTGAGCGGCTCTTCCTTGGTCCGCTCGGCAATGGTATCCATGGCCTGGTACACGATTTTCTCCGCCAGGCTTTTCTTGCCCCGCTTCATGACCGCGTTCACGAACCTGGTCAACTGAACGTCGTTGTATATGGGGTCCGGGATCAGCTCCCTGACCTCGACTTCTCTTCTCCTCGGCATTTTCTCCGCCTCTTTCCGGTCTTTTACAAACTAAAAAGATTGAAGCGAGTTATAAGACCGTCTTTCCTGCTTCAATCTTTTTTCGTTACTTGGGACGCTTGGTGCCGTACTTGGACCTGCTCTGCTTTCGGTTCTGGACCCCCTGGGCGTCCAAGTGTCCACGGACCACGTGGTAGCGTACTCCGGGAAGGTCCTTTACCCTTCCGCCCCGGATCAGCACCACCGAGTGCTCCTGCAGGTTATGTCCCACCCCGGGTATATAGGTAGTGGTCTCCACGCCGTTGGTAAGCCTGACCCTTGCCACCTTCCGCATGGCGGAGTTGGGCTTCTTGGGCGTAAAGGTGGTCACCCGGACGCACACCCCGCGCTTCTGGGGACAGTTCTGGAGGGCGGGGGACTTGGTTTTTCTCCCCACCTTCTTCCTTCCTTTATTGACCAGTTGGTTTATAGTAGGCATTTTCTCCGATCCGTATCAATCTTTCATGGAATCTTATTATTTTATCGAAATTTTTCCAAAAGTCAAGAATTTTTCTTTATATTTTTAAGCGCTGTCCAGCTCGGCGATCTTCTCCTCCAGGTCGGGTATCTCGATCCCCATCTTCCAGTACTTTTCGATGCCGGTACCCGCGGGTATCAGTCTTCCCATGATGACGTTTTCTTTCAGTCCTCGCAGGAAGTCTATTCTTCCGGCGATGGATGCGTCGGTGAGCACGCGGGTGGTCTCCTGGAAGCTCGCCGCCGATATGAAGCTTTCGGTGGACAGGGACGCCTTGGTGATGCCAAGGAGCTTGGGCTCGGCGGTTGCCGGTTTTCCCTTTTTGGCGATGATGGCTTCGTTCTCGTCCTCGAAGGTGGCCCGATCCACCTCGTCGCCCGCCAGGAACTCGGAATCGCCGGGCTCGGTTATCCTCACCCTTCGAAGCATCTGTCTTACGATGACCTCGATGTGCTTGTCGTCTATCTTCACTCCCTGCAGGCGGTAGACCTGCTGGATTTCGTTGACGAGGTACTTGGCCAGCTCTTTCTCCTGCCTTACCCGCAGGATGTCGTGGGGGTTTGCCGATCCTTCCACCAGAGGCTCTCCCGCCCTTATGTAATCTCCTTCGTGCACGATGATGGCTTTTCCTTTGGGTATCTGGTAGGACTTGGGCTCGCCCACCTCGGGCGTTACTATGATGGTCCTTTTACCCTTGGCCTCCTCTCCGAAGCTGACGAACCCGTCCACGTCGCTTATGACGGCGAGCTCTTTGGGTTTCCTTGCCTCGAAGAGCTCGGCCACGCGGGGAAGTCCTCCGGTGATGTCCTTGGTCTTGGTGGTTTCCCTGGGTATCTTGGCGATCACGTCTCCGCCGTACACCATGTCTCCTTCCTGTACCATGACGTGGGCCCCGACCGGCATGAAGTAGCGGGCGAACTGGTTGGAGCCGGGGAGCTTCAGTGTTTTTCCTCCCTCCGGCTCCTTGAGGGAGATGCGGGGCCGGAGGTCCGGGTTCTTGGAAGGAATGATGACCTTTCTTGCGAACCCGGTCCTGTCGTCCACCTGCTCGATCATGGTGGCGTTCTCGATGATGTCTCCGAACTTTATCCTTCCCTCCATCTCGGTGAGAATGGGGTTGGAGTAGGGGTCCCACTCCGCAATAAGCTGTCTGGGCTTGACCTTGTCCCCCTCGGCGACCTTTATCTCGGCGCCGTAGACGATGGGGAGTCTTTCCACCTCCATTCCCTTGTCGTCCTCGATAATGATGGAGCCGTGGCGGTTCAAGGCGACCAGGGTCCCGTCCTTTTTCCTGATGGTGCTCAGGTTCTCGAACCTTACCTTGCCGGTGCTCCGGGCCACGTGGGATGATTGCTCTCCCCGGCTGGACGCCGCTCCGCCGATATGGAAGGTCCGCATGGTAAGCTGGGTGCCGGGCTCTCCAATGGACTGGGCCGCGATCACTCCCACGGCCTCGCCCACGTTCACCTTGTGCCCGCGGGCCAGGTCCCTGCCGTAGCACTCGCGGCACACGCCCCGGCGGGCCTTGCAGGTCAGCACCGAACGTATCTTGACCCTTTCCTGGCCGGCCTCGTCAATCCGCTCAGACCCTTCCTCGTCAATGATCTCGTTCTTTTGCACCAGCACGTTCCCCAACCGGTCCTGCACGTCCTCGAGTACGGTCCGTCCCAGGATTCTTCCTCCCACCGGCTCGATGATGCGGCCGGCCTCGAGAAGCGCGGAGACCTCGATGCCGTCAATGGTTCCGCAGTCCTCCTCGGTTACGATGCAGTCCTGGGAGACGTCCACCAGCCGGCGGGTGAGATACCCGGAGTTGGCCGTCTTGAGCGCGGTGTCCGCCAGTCCCTTTCTGGCGCCGTGGGTGGACACGAAGTACTGAAGCACGGAGAGTCCTTCCCGGAAGTTGGCGGTAATGGGTGTCTCGATGATCTCTCCGGAGGGCTTGGCCATGAGCCCGCGCATTCCGGCCAACTGCCTGACCTGCTGCTGGGAGCCGCGGGCCCCGGAGTCCACCATCATGTAAATGGGGTTTAAACTCTCGGACTCGAACTCGTTGCCCTCGGCGTCGCGGATGGTCTCCCTGCCCAGCTCGCGGGTCAGCTCTTCCGCCACCGCATTGGTGACCTCTCCCCAGCGGTCCACCACCTTGTTGTATCGCTCGCCGGGGGAGATCCTTCCGTCCTGGTACTCCTCTTCTATCTCCTGCACCACCTGGTAGGCCTGGTCCAAAAGCTCGGCCTTTCTGGAGGGGACCTGGAGGTCGTCCACGCTGATGCTGATACCGGCGCTGGTGGCGTAATCGAACCCGAGGGTCCTTACCTTGTCCGCCAGGATCACCGTCTCCTTGTTGCCTGCCACCCGGAAACAGGTGTTGATGAGATCTTCGAGCTCCTTTTTCTTCATGACCTTGTTGACCGTGGAGAAGGGCACGGAGCGGGGCAGTATCTCCCACAGGATGATGCGTCCGGGTGTGGTCTCCACCAGCTTTCCGTCCAGTCGTACTTTTATCTTGGCGTGGATGTCGGCGTGTCCCTGGTCCATGGCCATCTTGACCTCCTCGGGGGAGGAGAAGGCCTTGCCGGTGCCGGGTGCGGCGGGCCTGGTCCTGGTCATGTAGTAGATTCCCAGCACCATGTCCTGGCTGGGCACGATGATGGGCTTGCCGTGGGCGGGGGACAGGATATTGTTGGTGCTCATGATGAGCACCCGGTTTTCCACCTGGGACTCGAGGGACAGGGGCACGTGCACCGCCATCTGGTCGCCGTCGAAGTCGGCGTTAAAGGCCGCGCACACCAGGGGATGGAGCTGGATGGCCTTCCCTTCGATGAGCACGGGCTCGAAGGCCTGGATGCCCAGGCGGTGCAGGGTGGGCGCGCGGTTGAGCATGACCGGATGCTCGCGGATGACCTCCTCCAGGATGTCCCACACCTCGGACATTTCCTTCTCCACCATCTTCTTGGCGGACTTGATGGAGTTCACCAGTCCCCTCTCCTCCATCTTGTGGTAGATGAAGGGCTTGAACAGCTCGAGGGCCATCTTCTTGGGAAGGCCGCACTGGTGGAGCCGGAGCTCGGGACCAACCACGATAACGGAGCGGCCGGAGTAATCCACTCTTTTCCCGAGCAGGTTCTGGCGGAACCTTCCCTGCTTGCCCCGAAGCATGTCGGAGAGGCTTTTCAAGGGCCTCTTGTCCGGGCCGCTGATGGCCCTACCTCTTTTGCCGTTGTCGAACAGGGCGTCCACCGACTCCTGGAGCATCCTTTTTTCGTTTCTTATGATGATGTCGGGCGCGTTCAGCTCGATGAGCCTTTTCAGCCGGTTGTTCCGGTTTATGACCCTCCGGTAGAGGTCGTTCATGTCCGAGGTTGCGAACCTTCCTCCGTCCAGGGGCACCAGGGGCCGGAGGTCGGGCGGGATAACCGGTATGTTCTCGAGGATCATCCATTCCGGCCGGTTCCCGGATTTCCGGAACGCCTCCACCACCTTCAGCCTCTTGCCGAGCTTGGTCCTCTTGGCCTCGGACTTGGTGTCGTTCAACTCCTTTCGAAGAGACTTGGAGAGCTCCTCCATGTCGAGGGAGGCCATCATCTCCTTTATGGTCTCCGCCCCCATTCCCGCCTTGAAGGAGTAGTCTTCGGCGACCAGCTTGCGGTAGGTGTCCTCGTTTATGAGCTCGCCGGTTTCCATGTCCGTGTTGCCGGCGTCCACCAGGATATAGGCCTCGTAGTAGAGTATCTTCTCAAGGTCCTTCAAGGTCAGGTCGAGCAGGGACCCGATCCTGGAAGGGATGCTCTTTAGAAACCAGATGTGGGCAACCGGCGCGGCCAGGTCAATATGGCCCATCCTTTCCCTTCTCACCTGGGACTTTATGACCTCGACCCCGCACTTCTCGCAGGTGATGCCCCGGTGTTTCATGCGCTTGTACTTGCCGCAGTTGCACTCGTAGTCCTTGATGGGACCGAAGATGCGGGCGCAGAACAGCCCGTCGCGCTCCGGCTTGAAGGTCCGGTAGTTGATGGTCTCCGGTTTCTTGACCTCGCCGTGCGACCACTCCTTGATTTTTTCCGGGCTGGCCAGTGCGATCTTTACCGCGGAGAAACTCAAAGGGCTCTTGGGCCTTTCGTAGTTTTTCATTCCCAGTTCTTTCACTTTTTCTCCCTCCTTAAAACGGGTGGGAAAAGATTATTTTTCAAGTCAACCTGTTCCGTTCGGTTCGCTGTTGAAATCACTTGCACAGCCTTTTTAAGTCTTTGGCTTCAGGCAAGCCCTCCTCATCACTCCTGCACTCTTTCCAGGAGGGTTACGTCCAGGGCCAGGCTCTGGAGCTCCTTTATGAGCACGTTAAAGGACTCGGGAAGCCCGGCCTCGAAGTCGCGCCTTCCTTTGACGATGGACTCGTACATTCTGCTCCTTCCCGCTATGTCGTCGGACTTGACGGTCAAAAACTCCTGCAGGGTATAAGCGGCGCCGTAGGCCTCGATGGCCCACACCTCCATCTCTCCCAGTCTCTGTCCTCCGAACTGGGCCTTTCCGCCCAAAGGCTGCTGGGTGACCAGCGAGTAGGGACCGATGGACCGGGCGTGGATTTTGTCGTCCACCAGGTGGTGCAGCTTGAGCGTGTACATGATCCCCACCGTCACCTGCCGATCAAAAGGCTCGCCGCTGCGGCCGTCGTAGAGGGTGGCCTGGCCTGTGAGCGGCTTTTGGGCCTTCTCCAGGAGCTCTTTTATCTCGTCTTCTTTGGCCCCGTCGAACACGGGAGACGATGTGAACAGTCCTTTCTCCATGTCGCGGGCCAGCTCCGTGATCTGCTGGTTGCCGTACCCGTCCAGCATCTTGGAGACCTTTCTGGAGCCTCCGACCGCGGCTATCTTCTTTTTCAGCTTTTCCGCGTCTTCCTTTTTCTCCAGCATCTGTTGGATTTGCTCGCCGATGCCGTGGCAGGCCCATCCCAGATGGGTCTCCAGTATCTGTCCCACGTTCATGCGGGAGGGGACCCCCAGTGGGTCCAGGACAATGTCCACCGGAGTGCCGTCCTCCAGGAAGGGCATGTCCTCTTCCGGCAGCGCCCGGGAGACCACCCCCTTGTTACCGTGCCGGCCCGCCATCTTGTCGCCCACCGCCAGCTTCCTCTTGATGGCCACGAACACCTTCACCATCCGGATAACGCCCGGCGGCAGGTCGTCGTCCCTTTTGAGCCTTTCCTTTTTGTCCGCCACCGCCTTCTCGACCAGCTCGATCTGCTCTTTGGCCTTCTCCACCATGTTTCCGATCTCGGCCTCCAGGCCGGTCTTTCCCTCGACCACGATCCGGGGCCAAAGCTCGAGTCTCAAGCGGTCCAGGAGCTCCTCGGTAACCTCTTCGTCCTTCTTGGCCGCCACCTTGTCGGTCTTGGGGTCGGCTATCCGGTGAAGCAGGTTCTTGCCCTTTATGAGCTTCAACACCTTTTGCTTGGCGTCGTTCTTGATGATCTTTATCTCGTCGTCCTTGTCCTTTTCGATCCTCTTGATCTCGTCGTCCATGATCATCTTGGACCGCTCGTCCTTGGCCACCCCTTTCCGGGAGAACACCTTGGCGTCAATGATGACACCCTCGACCCCCGGGGGCACCCGGAGGGAGGTGTCGCGGACGTCGCCCGCTTTTTCCCCGAATATGGCCCGGAGCAGCTTTTCTTCCGGCGACAGGTGGGACACGCTTTTCGGCGTTATCTTTCCCACCAGGATATCGCCTGCGCTTACCTCGGCGCCGGTCCTCACGATGCCGCTCTCGTCCAGGTTGCGGAGGGCGTCTTCGCCCACATTGGGTATGTCCCGGGTGATCTCTTCCTTGCCGAGCTTGGTGTCGCGGGCGCTGCACTCGAACTCCTCGATGTGGATGGAAGTGAACACGTCCTTCTTGATGAGCCTCTCGGAGACCAGGATGGAGTCCTCGTAGTTGTACCCTCCCCAGGGCATAAAGGCCACGATAATATTGCGGCCCAGCGCCAGCTCGCCACCTTCGGTGCCGGGGCCGTCCGCTATAAAGTCGTCCTTTTCCACCCGCTGTCCCTTTTTCACCGCCGGCTTCTGGTTCAGGCAGGTGCCCTGGTTGGACTTCCGGTACTTGACCAGGTTGTAGATGTCCACTCCCCGGTCCTTGCCGTCCTTGGACACGTGGCTTTCATCCGCCTTGATCACGATCCTCTGGGAGTCCACGTTGACAACCTTCCCCGGCCGCTTGGCCAGCATGGCCGCGCCGGAGTCCCGGGCCACGATGGACTCCATTCCCGTTCCAACCAGGGGCGCCTGGGTGCGGAGCAGGGGCACGCCCTGCCTCTGCATGTTGGACCCCATCAGCGCCCGGTTGGCGTCGTCGTGCTCGAGAAAGGGGATCAGTCCGGCAGCCACCGACACCAACTGGTTGGGAGAGACGTCCATCAGGTCCACCTGTTCGGCGGGCACCAGTATGTACTCTCCCTCTTTGCCGCGGGCCGCCACCAGCTTGTTCACGAACCGGTCCTGCGCGTCCAGCGGAGCATTGGCCTGGGCGATGGTATGGTCTTCCTCCTCCAGCGCGGACAGGTAGTGGACGTCGTTGGACACCTTGCCGTCCTCCACCTTCCGGTAGGGGGTCTCGACAAACCCGTACTCGTTCACCCGGGCATAGGTGGACAGAGAAGCGATAAGCCCGATGTTGGGGCCTTCCGGCGTCTCCACCGGGCAGATGCGGCCATAGTGAGTGGGATGCACGTCCCGGACCTCGAAGCCGGCCCGCTCCCGGGTCAGGCCGCCCGGCCCCAGCGCGGAGAGCCTCCGCTTATGGGTGACCTCGGAGAGGGGGTTGGTCTGGTCCATGAACTGGGAGAGCTGGCTGGAGCCGAAGAACTCCTTGACCACCGCCATCACCGGCTTGGTGTTGACGAGGTCGGTGGGCATCATGGTCTCGATCTCCTGGAAGCCCATCCTCTCCTTGATGGACCGGGCCAGCCTCACCAGGCCGATCCGGAACTGGTTCTCCAGGAGCTCTCCCACCGACCTCACCCTGCGGTTGCCCAGGTGGTCAATGTCGTCCACTTCCCCCTTGCCGTCTTTCAGATCGAGCAGGTACTTGACCACCGCCATGATGTCTTCCTTGGTCAGGGTATGGACATCCAGGGGTATGGTCAGTCCCAGCTTGTGGTTCAGCTTCAGCCTTCCCACCTTGGCCAGGTCGTACCGCTCCGGGTTGAAAAACAGGTTGTCGAAAAGCGAGCTCGCGCTCTTGGTGGTGGGAGGGTCACCGGGTCGGAGCCAGCGGTAGATTTCCATCTTGGCCTCGTCCGGAGACAGGTTCTTGTCCATGGTAAGTGTGTCCCGGAGCGACGAAGACACCTTGATGTTGTCAAAGAATATGGTCTCGAACACGCTTACCCCGTTGTCCCGAAGAAGCTGGATTTTCTCCGCGGTCAGCTCTTCGTTGGCCTCGAAGAGTATCTCGCCGGTCTCCCGGTTGATGATGTCATGGGCCAGCACCTTGCCGACCAGGTCATCCTCGTTTACGGGAATCCGGGTGATGCCCGCCTCCCTGATCTTGCGCAGCGTGCCCTTGCGCCACTTCCGGCCCCGCTTGGCCAGTATCTCCTTGGTCTCCGGATGGCGCACGTCCCGGGAGATGGAGTGTCCGGTCAGCGCCTCCTCGTTCACGGAGCTGAACACCTTGTTGTTCTCTTCCAGGTAGATCTTTTCCGTCTTGTAAAAGAAGTTGAGCAGCTCCTCGGTGGAGTAGCCCAGCGCCCGCAGCAGCACGGTGGCCGGCAGCTTCCGGCGCCGGTCAATCCGGACGTACAGGATGTCCTTGTGGTCGAACTCGAGATCAATCCAGCTTCCCCGGTAGGGGATGATCCGGGCGAAGAACAGCACCTTGCCCGAGCTGTGGGTCTTGCCCCGGTCGTTGTCGAAGAAGACCCCCGGCGAGCGGTGGAGCTGGCTTACGATGACCCTCTCGGTGCCGTTTATGATAAAGGTCCCGTGCTCCGTCATGAGGGGGATCTCGCCGAAGTAAATCTCCTGCTCCTTTACGTCCCGGATGGTCTTTAAGCCCGCCTCCTCGTTGATGTCCCAGACCACCAGCCGGATGCGCACCTGGAGAGGAGCGGCATAGGTGTTCCAGCGCTGCCGGCACTCGCCCACCGTGTACTTGGGTTCGTCCAGCCGGTAATTCACGAACTCGAGCGAAGCGGTCTCGTTGAAGCCCTTGATGGGGAACACGCTGTTGAAGACCGCTTGCAGACCTTCGTTGACGCGGTCCTCCGGCGCCACGTCCATCTGGAGGAACCCCTCGTAGCTCTGCCGCTGGATATTGATCAGATTGGGCACCTCGGCGACGTTGGATATCTTGGCGAAGTTCCTCCTGAGCCTGCTCGATTGGCTGATCCTTTTCATGGGAGCTCCTTTTACCCCGCCGGCGCCCGGCCGGGTTGTTTACTGGAGATTGCAGGGGGCATCCCCTCCCTGCTCTTTTATGAAGCCGTTTTATCCACGGCCAGAGCCCGGCCGACAGAAAGGCTTCCGCCCCGCCCTTCCGCCCCGGGTGTGCGATGTTTTCCCTTTTTGTCCAGTGTTCTTATTACTTGATTTCTACCTTTGCGCCGGCTTCCTCGAGCTTCTTCTTTATCTCCTCCGCCTCTTCCTTGGGAACGTCCTCTTTGATGTTGGAAGGCACGTTCTCCACCAGCTCCTTGGCCTCCTTCAGGCCGAGCTGGGTGATGCCCCGGATTTCCTTGATCACGTTGATCCGCTTGTCCCCCACCTCGTTCAACACCGCGGTGAACTCCGTCTTCTCCTCCTCTTCCGCGGGTGCGCCCGCGCCCGCGCCGGCCGCGGGGGCCGCCGCCATCATCTGGGGGGCGTCGGACACGTTGTAGCGCTCCTTGAACTCCTCCACGAACTGGGAGAGGTCCATCAGGGTCATACTATCGAAGAACTCGAATACCTGTTCCTTGGTTATTTCCGCCATGACATTAACTCCTTGTCGTAATCGTTAATACCGCTCTCGCGGTGTTTGGTTTTTTCTTCCGGCCGGCCTCGGTGCGCCGATCAGCCCTGCTCCCGTTTTTCCTTAAGCGAAAGCAAGCAACGGTGCAGCCGGGTCGGGCCCGCCCGCAGAAGCCGGTACATCCTTCTCGCGCCCGCCTCCGCGAACAAAAACGCCAGCTTCGAGTAGAGCTCTTCCCTGCTCGGCAGGGTGGCCAGCACGTTCTTCACCTCGTGGCCGGTTAAAAAACGGCCTCCGGAAACCGCGCCCTTTATCTCCAGGGCCTCGTTTCCCCTTTTCCGGGCAAACTCCGTGAGCACCTTGGCGGGGGCCCCCGGGTCCTCCGGGTGCCAGGCCAGCGCCGTGGGCCCGTCCAGGTGGTCCCCCATGACCTCCATGGGAGTCTCGGCGCAAGCCCGCTTGGTCAGGGTGTTCTTAACCACCTTGAAGTACACCCCCGACTCCCGGCACTGCCGGCGCAGCTCGCTTATCCGGGCCACGTCAAGACCCCGGTAGTCGGCCATCACCACCGAAGGCGTCTCCTTAAGAGCCGCGTTCATCCAGTCCACGAACTCTTCTTTTTCTTTCCTTTTCAAAGCTTTTTCTCTCCTCCCTTCCCCGCGTCCGGTCTCCGGTGTTTGAAAGGACCCTTCGGTCCCGGCCCCGCCGGCGGGAGCCGTTCCTCCAAGACGGACTTAAAGCGGGGAAGAGCGCATCCCTTCCCGTGCTTCTTCCCGTCTCGGCAGGCCGGGTCTTCGCCCGTTTGACCGTGTCCGGACCTGCGGTCTTTGACGGTTTTCTAAATATGCCGGCGGCTTTTCACCCCGGCTCCTCTTTTATATCTTCCGCTCTTAAAGCGGGACGGACGCCTTTTTGCGCGGGCTTACTTCATGAGGTCCCGCAGGCCGGCGGAATCCACCTTGACCCCCGGTCCCATGGTGGGGGACAGGTACACGGTCTTTATGTAGGTCCCCTTGGCGGTGTCGGGCTTGGCCTTCTGCACCGCCTCGTAAAGGGCTATGAGGTTCTCCTTCAGCTTGTCCTTGCCGAAGCTCATCTTGCCGACCGGGCAGTGAATGTTCGCTCCCCGGTCCACCCTGAACTCGACCCGGCCGCCTTTGAGCTCGTTCACCGCCCGGGCCACGTCCATGGTTACGGTGCCGACCTTGGGGTTCGGCATCATGCCGCGGGGCCCGAGTATTTTTCCGAGCTTTCCCACCTGGCTCATCATGTCGGGGGTGGCGATGGCCTTGTCGAACTCGAGCCATCCCTCCTCCTGGATTTTCTTGACCAGGTCATCCGCCCCCACGTAGTCGGCGCCCGCGTCCTTGGCCTCCTGCTCTTTCTCTCCCTTGGTGAAGACCACCACCCGGACGGTCTTGCCGGTCCCGTGGGGAAGGTTGGCCGTTCCCCTGACCATCTGGTCGCTCTTGCGGGGGTCCACCCCCAGCCGTATGGCCGCTTCCACGGTCTCGTCGAACCGGGCCGACTTAAACTCGGCGAGCAGGTCCAGGGCCTCGTCCAAGGGATAGGCCTTGAACGGGTCCACCTTTTGTTTGAGGTCTTTTATTCTTTTTCCTTTTGCCGGCATGAATCCTCCTAGTCTCCGGCCGGGAGAGGACTTACTCCACCACCTGGATGCCCATGCTCCGGGCCGTGCCTGCGACCGTCCGGACCGCGGTTTCCATGTCAATACAGTTTAAGTCCCTGAACTTGTACTCCGCTATCTCCCGGACCTGTTTTGCGGACACCTTTCCCACCTTCTCCCGCTTGGGGTCGGCCGAGCCCTTGGCTATCTTGGCCGCCCGCTTCAGGAGCACGGACGCGGGCGGGGTCTTGGTCTCGAAGGAGAAGCTCCGGTCGCCGTACACGGTTATCACCACGGGGATAATAAGGCCGGGCTCCTCCTTGGCGGTGCGGGCATTGAACTCCTTTACAAAGGCGGCGATGTTCACCTGGTGCTGTCCGAGCGCCGGGCCCACCGGCGGCGAGGGAGTGGCCTGTCCCGCGGGTATCTGCAGCTTGATATTGGCGATTACTTTCTTCATCTTTTAAAAACCTCTCTTTGAGATCATTTAGGGCAATAGCGGCCGCTCCGGGCTTTATCCTTTTTCCACCTGCACGAAGTCGAGCTCCACCGGCGTCTGTCTTCCGAAGATGGACACCAGCACTCTTACCTTTCCCTTCTCCGGCCTTACTTCATCCACCACCCCGTTGAACCCCTGGAACGGGCCGTCCACCACCTTTACCACCTCGCCGCTATCGAACTTGTCCATGGGCTTGGGACGCATGCTCTCCTCGGATATCATCCGGGTGAGCCGTTCCGCTTCCTCGTCCGGCACTGACGGAGGGTTCCGCGTCCCTCCCACGAAACCGGTGATCTTGGGAGTGTTCTTGACCAGGTGGTAGGTCTCGTCGTTCAGGATCATCTTTACCAGCATGTAGCCGGGAAAGAACTTGCGCTCGGTAACCTTGCGCTTGTCCCCGGACCGCTCGACTACCTCCTCCGAAGGGATCAGCATCTCGCTGAAGTAGTCTTCCATCTTGTTCTGGCGCACCCGCTCCTCCAGGTTGGCCTTGGCCTTGTTCTCGAACCCGGAGTAGGCGTGAATGACGTACCATTTCATTTCATCGGAGGACATGGAGTACACCTCTTGCAACTTAAGCCAGCTTGAACAGCAGTCCGATCAGGCCGTCGAAAATCTTGTCGAACATAAACAGGATGAGAGATACCACCAGGGTTACTCCCAGAACCACCAGGGTGGTCCCCCGCACGTCCTTGGACGCCGGCCAGGAGACCCTTCTCAACTCGCTTACCACCTCGATCCCGAACTTGTTGGCCTTCATGTGCCTCCGGAGGTACTCCGCCACTCCCATGGCCACCGCCAGGGTGAGGATGGGGACCAGGTTCATGAGAGAGCCCACCAACGGCACGTGTACCATCTTCACCGGGTAGTAAAACTCGTCCACCATGTTCAGCACCGACCCGAAGGTCCGCCACAGCACGTACCACAGCACCAGACCCAAGCCGTAAAGAGAGTACTGCAAAATCCGTTGATTGTCCGTGGTCATCTTTCCAGGACCCCTTTTAAGGAAGCTCTCACCTGAAAGTTCCCGCTTACGAGTAAAACCATGACAATAATGGCACGCCAGGAGGGACTCGAACCCCCAGCCACCGGTTTTGGAGACCGGCGCTCTACCAATTGAGCTACTGGCGCCCCGGCCGGTTCCTTAAAAAATGAAATATGTCACAGCCTCACTTGGTCTCTTTGTGCTCCGTGTGTTTCCTGCAGGAGGGACAGTACTTCTTAAGCGCCAGCTTGTCCGGTGTATTCTTCTTGTTCTTCGTGGTCGAGTAATTGCGGCGCTTGCCCTACGATAGTCCCTACTTTCACCGTCTGTAACGATATATCGTATAGACTCGCCGGGATTCACCTCTATACCCTCTTCTCTGTAATTG
>JAWOBU010000058.1:0-13033 GCA_046484135.1 bacterium | reverse complement strand
GGGCGGGACGCTTTCACCACCAGAATCCTCAACACCGCTTCGCTTTCATTGTACCAGCAATGAGGAATTTTCGCCGGGCTGTTTATCAGGGTGTCGGGGCCGACTTCTTTTTTCTCGTCCCCGATTTCTACAACCCCTTTTCCTTCCAGCACGTAAAAGAACACGTCTACGGAAGTGATATGCTTTTTTAGCTTCTCTCCCGGCTCGAGGGTGATGTGGACAGCCTGAGCGTGTTCGGTATCGTAGAGTTTGCAGACCTTCACGTTATGGGGGTTCTCGACCTGCTTTGCGTTTTTGGCATCAATGGTTTCCATGGCTAATCCTCCTTGTCGCGGTTTGCCGGACGGAAAAAGCCCCGGCAGAGACAACACCCGGCCGGGGCTTTTTTTTCAGGCTTGAAGCTTTTCTACATTTTGCCCTGGATCATGAACATGATGATCAGCGAGTAGATGACCAGGGACTCGATCAGGGCCAGTCCCAGGATGAAGGGGAGGAACATGTTCCCGGAAGCGCCGGGGTTCCTGGCTATTCCCTCCATGGCGGCGGCCGCGGTCCTGCCCTGGGCGAGAGCGCCGCCGAAGGTGGCCAGTGCCATTCCGAAGCCGGCTGCCAGCAGCGCATAGTCAAAGAACTTGGCGCCCTCTGCACCGTGGCCTGCCTCCTGGGCGAAAGCCGCTGTGGCCGCGAAAAGCACGAAAGCGAAAACCGACATCATAAGAACCTTTTTTCTCATTTACTCCTACTCCTTTCCAGCTTATTGTTCGTTTTTTATCTTCTGTTTGTTTTGATAAAAATTTTCTCTTTTTATTTCCGATTACGACAACGTCGTAATTATATGATTAATGCTCTTCCCCTTCCTCGTGCGCCACGGCCATGGAGAAATAGACTATGGTGAGGGCCGTGAAGATGAAAGCCTGAATGAGGCAGATCAGCACTCCGAGTCCGTAGAATATGGCCGGTATCAACATGGGGCTCAGCATAAGGAAGATGGTCAGGACGGTATGGTCCGCGGTCATGTTGGCCATAAGACGGAGGGAGAGCGAAAGCACCCGGGCCAGGTGGCTGATGACCTCGATGGGAAGATAGATGATGGACAGGACCCATAAGATCGGACTGGGCGGCCAGACCGGGCTGATAAAATGTTTGAAATAGCCCATGCCGTGCGCCTGGATCCCGTAAATATGGGTCGCGAAAAAGACCACGATGGCCATGGAAATGGTTATGCTCCATTTATCCGTAGCCGGGGCGAAGTAAGGAACCAGCCCCAGCAGGTTGGCCACCAGTATGTAAAAGAAGGTCCCCGCAATCAGGGGAGTGTACTTCTTATAGTGTGGTCCGATGATGTCTTCCATCATCCCGAGGAGCCACTCGAGGCCCAGCTCGAAAACATTCAGCAGGGTGAGCCTGCCTTCCGGCAGTATGTCGTCGGCTTGGGACCGCGCCCGCGAACGAATCACGAGAATGATCGCCAGCAGGATAAGGGCGGTGACAACCGCGTGAAACAGCGGATCCAGGGTCAAAGCAGGTTTGACAATGCCCATAATCTCCTGGTACCAGGGCGAGTTCCAGTGCGGTCCCGGGCCGAATATCAACGTGGCCCAGCTAAATCCATGCATACTTCTACTCCTTTAGCTTTGCTTACACCTCTCCTATTCAGGATCAGGGGAAAACTCCCCTGCTGCGACTTACCGGATCCGGTTCTGGCTAAGTATATAGTGCCAGCGTAGGCCTACTACGAAAACACTAACTACCAGGCTCGTAAGCCCGACTATAAATGGTATCGCTTCTACCAGCTCGAAGTAAATCAGGACTCCGACTGTGCCGTAGGCGAAAAGGGTCTTTATAACCATGCTTGCTGCGAAAGCAAGCCCACCGCTTTCGCCGGTCAAAACTTTTTTCACTATAGTACAAAGCCAGGAAAAATTCAAGTAGGTGAAAATACCGCCTACCAACACCCCGAAACAGAACCGGGGATCAAATAGAACCGAAGAGCCCGCGCCCAGCACAACCGTATAGGCCAGGACGCCGTAAGCCATGTCCTTTATGATCTTCTCTTGTTCCGGGTTTATGGACCGCGATGGTCGTCCTCCTTCTCTTTTTCCTGCCTGTCTATCTCTTCCTTTAACTGCTTCGCCACCCGCCAGAAGGCTTTGCCCGCGGCCGCGATCCCGAAGAACATGAACAAGAGCGTAAGCCACGGCTTGGTCCATCCTATCCACTCGTCCAGGTAGTAACCGCTGATGGCGCCGATGCCGATGGCGAAGCCCATCTCCAGGCCCAAGGCGCTATAACCGAGAAGCTCCCGGTACTGCTTGCGCTTTTGTGCTCTTGCGTCTTTGTCCGGGACCATTATAAATTCCAACACCTCTCCCGCTTGACTACCAAGCCCTTCTTTATAACAGCCCCGCAAACATAAAGTGTCCTTTTAATACCATACAACCGACGCCTTGTCAAACCCGGTTCGGCTCCGTCTTCCTGTTGTCATAAGCTGTTGGAAATGATAACATCATCCGCATGCACACAAGGAGAGTTTGAATGGAGCTGAAAAAGGACCTGGTGGCTCCGTGCGGGCTGGATTGCCAGAGATGCGAGCTTTTCGCGGACAACATCTCCGACAAGCTCAAGCAGGTGATCCACGAGAAGATGGGGGTCGCGCTTGAAGAAGTTCCTTGCCGCGGCTGCCGAGAGGAGGACGGCCAGCATTTCCATATCCCGGAACAGGGATGCCGGACCCTGGAGTGCTCCAGGCAAAAACAGGTGTTTCTCTGCTGCGAGTGCGAGGATTTCCCGTGCGAGCTCCTGGCGCCGGTGGCCGACCAGGCGGACCGGTACCCCCATAACATCAAGCTGTACAACCTGTGCCGGATAAAAAAAGTGGGGCTGGAGAAGTGGCTGCAAGAAGAGGCGCCTGACATAAAGAAGAAGTACTTTAAAGCGAAGTTCGTGGTGGGGGAGGGACAAAAAGCTCCGCTGTCGGAGTAGAAAGCTCCCGCTGTATCAGAGACACGGGCAGTGGCAGGGACATGCACGGAAGCCCCGAGGCCCTGCTTTAAAACGATGCCACCCAAATGGCCAAACCACCGGACATAACGATCGAAAAGGTTTCCCTGGAGCCGGACACCGTACCCAACGACGGGAAAGGTTCCGCACGCGTATCCGCGGCTGTCAGCCCGGCGGCTAAAGGGAGTTCTATTACGCAGGTGCTCTTGGACCTTACGTGTCTTTCCGAAGGCGAGCAACTGCAACTGCCACTGGAACCGGAAGGCAACCGGGACGATAACGGGAATGCCATCTACAGCGCCGGCATCCGGGTGCCGTTGCTAACCGACCCGGGCGTCTATGAGCTGCCCTTGGTGGCCACGGACTCGCAAGGCAAATCAGCCACCGGCCACGCCCGGCTGGGAATTACCTATCAGCGCCCTCGTTACGGCGGGGACATCTCCTCTTCCGAGGGCCGTGCCGCTCTCCAGAAGGCGGGCAATACCGCCATGGTGCCGGGCAACCGCGTCGAGGTCCTGACCGAAGGAGAGCACGCCTTTAAAAAACGGATGGAGATGATAAAAAAGGCCCAAAAGCAGATCAATCTTCAGACCTATTTCATATCATCGAGCGGATGGTCCGGCGAGCTGTTGGAAGCGATGCTGATGAAAGCGGGGGAAGGCGTGGAGGTGAACCTCATCATAAACATGAGCACCCAGATAGCTGTCTCGCCCCTCACCACCCTTCAGCTCGGCTTAAAGAGCAAGCGGGGAGAAATAGAGGACAACCGGCAGGCCCTCACGGAGCTGTCCCGGGACCTTCCCGAGTTGGAAAAGCTGGCCCGGGAGAACGACAAACAAAAGGTCAACCTTATACTGGTAGACGACAAGGCCATCCTGGGACAAGAACCCCGTCCGGTCCAGAACGGCAAAAGGTCCCGCAAGTGGCTGGAAAAGATGGTGCGGGACCGGCGGGAACTGGAAAAGTGGGACCAGGCCCGCTCGCCGGAATGGATGTACGGGTTCAGCGGACCAGGGGGACTGCCTTCCCTGCCCATGCTTTCCTATGCCGTGCATGAGAAGATTCTGACCGTGGACGCGGACAAGGCGGTGGTGGGAGGCCGCAACCTGGAGGACAAGTACTTCACCTACTGGATAGACAAGGACGTCTACCTGGAAGGACCGGTGGTGAAGGACATAAGGAAAGGGTTTTTACAAAGCTTTAACCTCTTTGCAGCAAACCAGAGAAGGAACCTCGACATCACCGACCTGGAGGGAGAACAAAAGACGGAGCCGGGCAAAAAGGAAGTCTGCTTTGTGCAGTCCCGGCCGTGGCTCGACCAGTACTACACCATGGATTTCCTGGTTACCGCTTTCCAGCTCGCCAGAGAGCGCATCTTGATCACCTCACAGTACATAGTCCTGCCCGACAGCCTCCTGAAAGACGCACTGCTCGACGCGGCCCGCCGGGGCGTCGAGGTCCACGTCCTCATGAACTCCCAGGAGACCAACCAGGAAGTCGGCTACTCCACCGGCTACTTCCTGTCCTTGAATTACCTGGAAGACCTGATAAATGCGGGCATCAGGGTCTACGAAATCAAGGGACCGGAAAAACAGGCCCGGCAAAAATCCTACCTCCACGCCAAGGAGTTCCTCATTGACGGAAAATGGACCATCATAGGATCATTCAACCTGACCATTAGAAGCTGTTACATCGAAAGCGAAAACCTGGTAGGCATCCCCGATCCCTTCATCACCCGAATCCAGGAAGAGGTCTTCTGGAAAAGGATCGAGATGGACACCACCGAAATCACCAGAGACTACCTTGAACAAGCCAGGCAAAGATCAAAAGCAAGGACAGCAATCGCAAGGTACCTGGAGCTGCTTTTCTGAAGTCCGTAAAAATCGCCTCCTCTCTGCAACAGAAATATGTCGAGACAAAGCCGCCGGAGACAAACCACTTCCTGCCGCTTTTGTCCTGCATTGACAAAAGATGCCCGGGGTTCTAAAAATAGAACTTGTAAGAGTCGTTATTGCTGTAACTCGCCCAAGGAGGGAAAACATGAACATCAAAGCATCTGCGGTGTTTGTCCTGGGGGTCTCATGCGGCGTTATTCTTGCCGCAGTTGTGGGCTGCATCAAGTGGCACTCCCCTGAAACAGTGGTCCGGGAGCCGGAACAGCCGGGGGAGTCGGCACTCGAGTACACCCCGCCGCAGGACCCGAGCCTTTCCGTGGAGTTCGTCTCCGACGTGGGGCCTATGCTGGGCACCATGCTGGGTCCCGAGACCGTGAAAGTGAACGACGACGTTTACGCCGCAGTAGGCTACGGCTTTGGAACCATCGTCATGGTCATAACCGACGACGGCCTGGTCATAGTTGACACCGGCGTGAGCCGGGAAGCCGCCCGCGAGGTCCTGTCCATCTTCCGCAACATCACGAAAAAGCCTGTCCGCTACATCCTCTACACCCACAGCCACCAGGACCATACCCTGGGCTCGAGCGTGTTCTACCACGAGGGAGTCGAGGTCATCGCCACCAACGTGTTCAAGGAGTACCAGCACTATCAGAGCGAGCTCCTGACCGAGCATATCAACCGGTCCCGCGCCATCCAGTTCGGGTTCATCGAGCCGGAATACGCCTTTCCTCTTCCGGTGCAGAGCGACATAACCCTGATGATGGAAAGGGAGTGGCCCGAGATCGTACCTCCCACCCAAACCTTCGAGAACGAGCTCGAGTTCTCGCTCGGAGGCAAACGCTTTGTCCTGTTTGCCGCGCCCGGCGAGACCCCCTGCCAGATGGCGGTCTGGCTGCCGGACCAGGAGGTCCTCATAAGCGGGGATAACTACTATCACTCCTTCCCCAACCTTTCTACTCCTTTATTGGAACCTCGGCCGGTACGCGACTGGATCGAGTCGCTGGGAAAGTACATAGACCTGGAGCCCCAATACCTGGTGCCCGGACATACCGACCCTATTTCCGGAAAAGAAAAAATCCGCCGGCACCTTAAGAACTATCGCGAGGCTGTAAAGTACGTGCACGACGAGACTGTGCGGTGCATAAACCAGGGCAAGAGCGTAGACCAGGCCGTGCGCGAGATCGAGCTTCCCGACCGGCTGGCCGGGCTTCCCTACCTGCAGGAGTACTACGGCCAGGTGGACTGGTCGGTGCGGGGCATTTACCGCGGTTACACCGGCTGGTACCAGGGAGGAGGAACCGGATTGAACCCGCTCCCGGACAAGTACAAGGCCCGCGAGCTGGTCCGGATCGCGGGCGCGGACGGTATCCTGGACCGGGCCATCGAGCTTCAGAAAAAGGGAGAGCACCAGCTCTGCGCCGAGCTGTGCGACGTGGTCATCAATGCCAATCCCGACGACAAGCTCGCTCACCGGGTCAAGGCCCAGTCAATGTATTACCTGGCTTACGCCTCCCGGAACCTGAACAGTTTCCTGTGTTACAGGTCAGCCTACTCGAGACACATGAAAGCCGCGGGCATAAAACCGCAAGCCATGAAAACCATAACGGCGCCCCGGCCCGCGCAGTAAAAAGGAGAAAAAGCATGTCTCAGCCCGTCAACATGACCGTGCGCGAGATAGCCGACCTGGTCGGAGGAGAAGTACTCGGCGACCCGAAAAAGACGATCTCCGGCGTGGCCTCTCTCGAGGGCGCAGGACCGGATGAAATCGGCTTTCTGGGAAGCCCCCGTATGAAGGAGGCCGCCCTGAAATCCAAGGCGGGTGCGCTGATCGTGTCCGAAAAACTGCCCGTCGAGTGTGTGCAAATACTGGTCTCTTACGACCCTTACGCCGCCTTCGTAAAGGTCATGGAGAAGTTCCGGCCCGAGCCGCGACCTGGGCCGGGCGTGCACGAATCGGCGGCGATCATGGAAGGCGTTTCGCTGGGCGAGCGGGTCCACGTGGGAGCGCATGTTTATATCGGGGAGAACGCCCGGGTGGGAGACGGGACGACGGTGGCCGCGGGCGCGGTGATCGGCGCCGGTTGTCGGGTTGGAGCCGACTGTTATATTCATCCGCAGGCGGTCCTCTATCCGGGAGTCAGGATCGGGGACCGCGTCATTCTTCACGCCGGGACCATCATTGGTTCGGACGGGTTCGGCTTCATCCTCTCTGAGAAGGGGCACATCAAGAAGCCGCAGGTCGGCTCGGTGGTGGTGGAGGACGACGTAGAGATGGGGGCCAACTGCACGGTGGACCGGGCCATGCTCGACAATACGGTGATCGGAGCGGGGACCAAGTTCGACAACATGGTCCACGTGGCGCACAACGTAAGGGTTGGAAAGAGCTGCATCATCCTGGCCGGCACCGCGGTGGGCGGAAGCACGGCCATAGGAGACGGATGCGTCATCAGCGGCGGCTGCGTAATAAAGGACAACATCACCTTGGGCGATCGGGTCAACGTGGTGGGACACTCCGCGGTGTCCGACGACATAAAGGCGGGCGAAACCGTGTGGGGTCTTCCCGCCATCCCCTTCTCGCGGGCCAAGCGGGTCTACCTGCGGCTTAAACAACTGCCGGAGCTCTTTAAAAGGGTCCGGGAGCTGGAAAAGAAAATGGAGGGGAATAGTTGACGTTGGAGCGAACGAACAGGGCCATAGTTGATCTTGCCCTCTCCGTGTTCTAATCTTTTGGCAAATGGTAAAGATGGAGATCAAACCGGAGGACCGCCTGGGCGACATTCTGATTAAAAGAGGACAGATATCGTCGGACCAGCTTGACCAGACGGTCCAGTGCCAGATACTCTTCGGCGGTCGCCTGGGCATTAACCTCCTCGAGCTCGGCTTTATCACCAAGGAAGGTTTACGCGAGGTCCTGGAAGAAAAGTACGAGACCGGCTCGGTGAGAAGGGAGGATTTCCAGGACATCTCCCAGGATGTCGCCTCCCTGGTGTCGGCGGAGACCGCGATAAAGCACAAGCTCATACCGCTTCGCCGGCAGGGGGACACCCTCGAGGTCGCCATGCTCGATCCGCAGCGGGAAAGCTCGATCCAGGCTATCACCGAGGTCTCTTCCTTGAAGGTCGAGCCAAAGGTGGCGCTCGAGATTGATATAGCCTGGGCCTTGGAAAAGTATTACGGGATAAAAAGAGAAGCCAGGCTCATAAACCTCGACCAGTGGCTCTCATTGCAGGACGAGATGCGCCGCCAACCAGAAAAGAAAAAGAAGAAAGCGGCTCCTCCGCCGCCGGAGGGCATCTTTCCCGATCCCCAGGACATCACCGCCATGGAAGGAATCCCCCAGAGCCTGGACGAGTTCTGGGACCGGGTGGGAAGGACAGCCTACCCGGACTACCATCTTCCCACTGTGATAAAAGAGCTCCAGAACGCGCAAACAAGGGACGAGATCGCAAAGATAGTAGTGGAATTCGCAAGCCTCATCTTCGAGCGCACCATGGTCTTTGTCGTAAACCAGGACATGCTCATGGGACTGGACGCACGCGGAAGCGATATAGACCAGCGGACCGCGCTGGCGCTCATGCTGCCTCTCTCCAGGAGAAGCATGTTCAAGACCGTCCTCGAAACCGGGGCCTACTTCCTGGGGCCCGTGCCCGAGACCTCGATCAACAACCGGTTCATTGCCGCGCTTGGTGAACAGGCGCCTCGCTCCGTGCTCATACTCCCCGTCTTTATCGCCGGCAAGGTCGCCGCCCTCCTTTACGGAGACATGGGCCACGACCAGAAAATCACCGGAAAGTTCTCGCCCCTCCAGCAAGTAACCTACGTGGCGGGACAGGCATTTGAAAGGCTGATAAGGAACCAAAAAGACAAAAACCTGGTCCCGACCGGCGAGCATGAAGGCGAAAAACTTACTTGACGCCGGCGGGTCTTTCCTTTTTAATGTTGTAAGAAAATCCAGAACTAAAGGAAAGTTTTTGCGACATGAACGAAGTATACGACCCGTTGGACTATGACAACCTGGCAAGAAGCGTTGTCAACGCCTTGCTGGAAAGAGAGCCTGAACCTCTTTCTTCAATCAGCTCTTTTGAAGGGAGTGGAGTCTACGCGCTTTATTATAACGGCGATTTCAAAGCTTATTCGCTGATATCAGGATCATCTTTTAAGACTCCTATATATGTCGGGAAAGCGATCCCCACGGGGGGAAGGAAGGGCAGAAAAGAAGTGTTGCCCCTCCATGGCAACGAGCTTTTTAACAGACTTCAACAGCATGTTAGGTCTATCGAGCAGGCGGAAAACATCACTATTGAATCTTTCTATTGTCGGTATCTGGTTGTGCTGCCGGTGTGGATAAACCTCGCCGAGCAATTCCTGGTAAATCACTTCAAGCCGTTATGGAATATGGTACTGGAAGGATTTGGAAATCACGACCCCGGCAAAGGCAGAAAGGGAATGAAAAAGCCCAAATGGGACATCGTGCATCCTGGCCGTCCCTGGGCGCTTGAATTGCGTGAAGAAGAGAACCAGGACGAGCTTTTAAAGACAGTAGAGGACTTTTTAAGCTCGAAATAAACTAGCCCTTAAATACAAGCTCCAATGCTGTTTCATAGAGCTCTGTTTTCTTCTTGCTTACGCCTGCTCTCACCGAGGAGTTGATAATGCTTGTCCCGGTACGTTTGGTTCTGACGCGATGGAACCTGGCCGTCTCAAACCCGTAGCTTTTGGAGATGTCCGCCATTATTTCATCCGATTTTATCTCGATCCCCTGGAGGATGTTGTTGCCCACGACTATAACCGCGGTGCCTTTCTTTTTCATCAGCCTGCTTATGCTTTGGAAAAAATCTGCACAATCGTTAAAGTAAGTCGCTGCATAATTGGCCCAGCCCGGCCCTCCGTAAACGCCTCGGTCCTGGTTTTGCTCTCTTATTTTCTCAAGAGCCGACTCCAGAGGAGCGCTTTTTACCTTGAGTTCGATTTCAGGAGATGACCTTACTGTCTGCCAGAATTTGCCGAAGCTGTCATGTTCGAGGCTTTTCAGATCGTCCGAGCTCTCCGCTAGGCCAAGCCAGTACAATTGAGGCCGGGTGTTCCGGATGTAATGGTAGTTATTGAGGTAGGGCGGAGAAGTAATAAGGCAATCTATACTTCTCTTATCAAGCTTGTCCGCGGACTTTAAAAAGTTCTCCTTGTATAAGGATACCTCCGGATTCGCTTTTCTCGAAGAAAAATGTTCCTGCAAATATAAGATGTCTTCCTTCATTTGTTCAAGCTTGTTTATCATGATCCCGGCAACGTCTGCATCGCGGATTTCCTCTTTGCCGGCGCTGACACGTCTTCCTAAACTGGGCTCATAGGAGTAGTTGGAAAACCCCACCATTACCGCGCCGAGGGCCACTCGAAAAAGGTCCTTTAGATGGAGGGCATCCATGCTGGCGATATAATCCAGAACGAAAAGTACCTTTCTTTCCACTGAAGGGCTGAAAAATCGGGAACGGGTTTTGAATTTTGCAGGTATCTCGCTGCGGGGAGATGCGTTGCCGGAAGATTTTTTGTCCATGAATCTTTTAAAGGAGACG
Organism: bacterium; assembly: GCA_046484135.1. Taxonomy (GTDB): domain Bacteria; phylum RBG-13-61-14; class RBG-13-61-14; order RBG-13-61-14; family DATKZS01; genus CAYQTK01. The sequence goes on along the minus strand of JAWOBU010000058.1, from coordinate 2,568 downwards.
ATCTCTTGGTTCAAATCTTTTACACGGAGATCAGCTGCATTGAGCTTGACCCGGCATGCCAGATAAGCATAGGGATTTATCTCGAACCCCACTACGTTATGACCGTTTTTCATGCCTTCAACCAGAGTAGTTCCTACACCCGCGAAGGGGTCCAGCAAAGTGATCTTTTTCCCATTGCCCACAACCGATTCAAGAACTCCTTCCACAAAAGAGGAAGAAAAACCGGCTATCCATGGCACCCACCGATGCAAAGGGGAAGAGACGTTTTTATAAAAAGCGGTGTCCTTGAAGCCGGTGTCTTCAAAAAGCTCTCCCTGTTTATAATCGCGTGCTGAAATCTTTCGGGACCTTTGTTCTATATTGTGCTCGTTCTTCCCATTGTCCGGGCTCGAGTGAAGCCAATCTTCCAGCGCCTTCTTTAGAAATCTCCATTCTCTGCCCGCCTTCTGACAGGGTATCCGGTTTTGGCGAGCCATCTCTCCCAAAGTCTTTTCACTGACCCTTATATATCTTGCGGCTTCCGATAATGTCAGGACCTCGGTGCCGCCTCTGTTTTCTTTCATGTTAAAATATCCTCCTTTATCTTCCTTTAAATTGTTATAAATAAATTGAAGGATTTGTAAATAAAGTCTGAACTATTCCCGGAAAATTGTCAAGGTCCGCATCCGGTTAATGGCTGCGGCGACATCGAGGGGGCGGGGAAGTGCGAGGTTGCCGATGCGGGCCGGGGTGATGATGTCCATGCCTTTTTCTTGTACGTCCTTCATCATGGCCTCTACGCCCTCGCAAAGGCCCTGGTGTTTATTAAGGTACCGGGTCGAGTACAGGTGGATGAGCTCGCCTATGGCCCGGGTCTGGCTGATGTTCACCATCTGCTCCAGCGCGGATATCTCGAGCACAGTGGTCCCGAAGTGTATCTCCTTCATGCCCTTGGCCCCGATCTTCACGTCGCGCTTGCCCCGGCTGGGATCAAAGGACTCAGGCTTCGGCCGGCGGGGAGTGATCCCGCCCATCTCCCGGGCCCGTTCCTCCGAACGCCCGGTGGGAAACTTCTCCCCTGTCTCCTTTGCCCGGCCGGTAACCTCGTGGGGCCGGTACTCCTCCATCTGGATGACCGTATCAGCCACGTCAAAGTAATCGCCCGAGCCTCCCACCACCAGCACGGTCGAGCAGCCGTAGGTACGGTAGATTTCCGCCACCCGGTCAATAAAAGGCGTGATCGGCTCCTTGGACTTTTTCACCAGCTCCTGCATCCTTTTGTCCCGGATCATAAAGTTGGTCGCGGAGGTGTCCTCGTCCACCAGGAGGGCGGAGGCCTCGAGTTCCAAAGCCTCCATGATCGAAGCCGCCTGGCTGGTCGAGCCGGAAGCGTTGTCCGAGGAAAAAGCGGTGGTGTCCTTGCCGAAAGGAAGGTTGTCAATAAAAGGAGAGATGTCCACCGAGGTGACCCGCCGGCCGTCTTCCGACCGGACCTTGGTGGTGCTGAAACGCGACGCGACCCGTTCCCTGCCGTCGCCCGGAACGTGGGGGTAGACCCCGTAAGCCACCGCGTCCAGAAGCGTGCTCTTGCCGTGAAAGCCGCCGCCCACCACCAGGGTCACGCCTTCGGGAACACCCATGCCCGCTACCGTGCTGCCGTCCGCCAGCGGAAGCTCGACTTCGAGTTCCGGCGGGCTTTGGAACTCGATCACCGGTCCTTCCGAAAGCGGCCTCGGATCAACACCCGACCGGCGGGGCAGCACCGACCCGTTGGCCACGAAAGCCACCAGCCTTTTTTCATCCAGCGCGTCCCGAAGCGAGGTCCAGTCCTCGCAAACCCGGATGTGCTCCTTGAGCGACTTTAAATCCAGGGACCTTTTCCGTAGCGACCCGTTCACGATCTCCGGGACCTCAGAAGTCAGCATCTCGATGGCCTGCCTGCCCAGAACAGTCCGGCCCCGCGCCGGCAGACCCAGAACAAAACGAACCTCGATGGTCTGGTCCGAAACCACCACCGCGGACCGCTTCAGTATCTCCTGCCCGCCCGCGTCTATCTCGATGATGCCGCTCTTGCCCATGCCGCGGTCGCCCGAGCGCGACTTTTTCATCTTGCGCAATGCCCGGTCAAAGGCCCGGCCCAGGTAGTCCTCGAGCGCCAGCCGGCCCGGCGCAGTGGAGTCGAGCTCCGCACCCAGCTCCGCGGCGCTCCGGTCAATCTCCACGCACATGCGGGAGGGCGACGCAAACGGGTCTCCCTGCACATGGTCCACGTGAAGAACAAAGTCGTCCAGGCGGTAACTTCCCTTAATGTCCTTGTAGGCCTTGTAGCCCTTGCCGTCAATCCTCTTGAGCTCGCTTATGAGCTTGTCCCGGCTTAACATCCTCCGCTCCGTTTTCCGCTTTATTCTCGATTAATCGTTCCGGGTCTGGAGCGAGCTTTTTAAAAACGGCTCGCGGATGCCGGTCATGACCCGGTTTATCCTTTCCTCGCCCATTTCCACGTGATGAATAATAGTGTCCGGGTACTCGTACTTTTTGACAAAGGCGGGAAGAGACGAAAGTATCTTCCACAGCTCGGTGTCGGAAATG
>JAWOBU010000028.1:0-32089 GCA_046484135.1 bacterium | reverse complement strand
TGGAAGACCGTGATGTACTTCCCGACTATTATCTGAGTGGTGGCAAGCGTTCCCGGCCTCTTTTCGTTCCTGATGCCGTCTCCCGTCTCAAAGACCTTAACGACTGGGCGGGGTGGGATGTGTTCGACATCTCCTGCTGGGAGGACCCGGGTCCGGGCGAGGAGATGGGCTCTTTGAATCACGAGCTCCACCTGAGCCGTTTCTGGCCCCATAACATGCCGTCGGAGGTAGTGGGCGCGTTATGGGAAGAGAGGTTGCCGGTCCCTAAGCGTTCGGGCGTTTATTACACCCCCAGAAGCATAGTCAACCGGTCGCTGTCATTCACCTTGGACGAGTTCCTTTCGCGGAATAAGGCGGGGGAGCTGTGCCTTTTGGACCCGGCCTGCGGCTCGGGTTATTTTTTGCTGGAGGCGTTGCGAAGGCTCATTGCGCACGATCTCGAAGCCCACATGCAAAACCGCGACCTTTTTGCGCCGGTCATCAAGGTGGACCGGACCCGGTCGGAGCTGGACCCTGCCCGGCGTATGGAGATTTTTCGGGATCATCTTTTCGGCGTTGACCTTGATCCGGTGGCTTTATCTCTTTCCCGTCGTTCCTTGCTGGTGGAGATACTGTCGGGTATTCCGGCTTTCAAGTACTCGGCGCCTCCCTGCCGGCCTTTGTTCATGAACCTGCGGGAGGGGGACAGCATCCTGGAACAAAGCATGCCCCAGCAGGTGAGCCTGTTCGATCCGGATAACCCTCCTCCGCTCAAGCCCTTTGACTGGTGGAGCAGGGAGCAGGGTTTCGGTGATATCATGGCGGCGGGCGGTTTCAACTGCATAGTGGGCAATCCTCCCTGGATCAGCCTGAAGGGCCGGCACAAGCAAGCGCCGTATCCTCCGCAGGTGGTTAATTTCCTGGTCCATAGGTACCGCTCCGATACCTATAGGCCCAACGTGGTGGAGTACTTTATTCGGCGGTCGGTGGAGCTTCTTGCCGAAGGAGGGGTCCACAGTTTCGTTGTGCCTGACCGGGTGGCTGAGAACAGCCAGTACGATTCCCTCCGAAAGCTCATGTCGCGTCAGGGGGAAATCCAACGGCTTCATTACCGGGAGCCCTTCCCCGGTGTTGCCGCAGATACCCTGATTTATCTTTTCGTAAAGAAGAAAAAGCCACGGCAGAACTATAAGATTTTGATCACCGACCACCAGGGCGCCGGCCGGGAGGTCCCGAAGAATTATTGGCTGAAAGGGGAGGGGTTTGCTCCTCCGGAGGCATTGCCTCTTCCGGCGGACGCTGTTCTGCAAAAAATGGATGCCGCTGCCAAAAGAAGGTTGTCCGATTTTTTGGAAACCGGGGTCGGGTTTATCTCCCGGGCCCGGAAGATCACGCGGGAGAAGGTCTCGGAATATCAGTGGCCCATTATCAAGGGCGAGCACGTTTTCCCTTACCACAGGCAGGGCAACGCCTGGTTCGAGTTCCATCTTGACAACCTGGCCGGAGGGACCCGGAACCTGGAAAAGCTCCAGAAACCGGAGCGTCTCCTGCTCCGCAAGACCGGCTCCCGACTTATCGCTTCCCGGGACGAAAGCTCCCACCTGCCGGAGCAGTCCCTTTACTTCGCTTTCTTGCGAGACCGGAGACTGGCCCGGCCTTATGACCTCTGCTACTTCCTCGGCATACTCAACTCCAAGGTCATGTCCTTTTACTTCCGACATCGCAAGATAACCAACCGGGCCACCACCCCCCAGATCAAGAAAATCCACCTCGACTCCCTGCCCATCCGCACCATCGCTTTCAACAAGCCGGAGGACAAGTCGTTCCACGACCAGCTTGTCCAAGCGGTCCGGCAGAGAGAAGAGGCCGGGGAAAGCGAAGAGGTCCGGAGGCTGGACATTGAGATTGACCGGCTGGTGGCAGGCCTGTACGGCCTCTCCCAGGAGGATATCGAGCTTATAGACCGGGAGATGAAAAAAGGGTGGGAGGCGCCCCTGGAAGAAGAAGGGAGCCAGGAGAAAAACCCGGCTTAAGGGTCAATACTTTACCCGAGACCATTTATGTCCCCAAATATGGGACAGAAGCTTCCAAAATTTTATCACATCAAGTCACCAAGGTGCGAAGACAAAGATTTCTTTGGGGTCAGACGGCAAGCGAGAAACCCCTCAGGCACTAACTGCTCTCCTTTTCCCGGAACCGTCCGAGCCGGTTATAGAGCTCTTCTACTTTCGGATACAGCTCTGCGAAGATTTCGTAGAGTTCTTTGTACAGCTCGTGGTTGTCGGGGTCGGGCGTTATGGACTCCTTTGCTGGTATAAGCTCATTGATGCGGGCGATGCTTTCGATCCTGCCGGTGGCGAGCATTGCGAACAAAGCGGCGCCCATTGCTGATCCTTCCTGGGTCTCGGGTATGGACACGGGATAACCCAGTACGTCGGCCAGTATCCGGACCCATAAGGGCGAGCGCATGAACCCGCCGGAAGCCCTGATCTCGGAGACGGTCTCAGCCGCGGGTTCGAGCACTCGCAAGATATTGGCCATGGCAAAGCAGGTCCCTTCCAGCGCGGCGCGGGCCAGGTGAGCGCGGGTGTGGCGGGTGTTAAGTCCGAACACCACTCCGCGGGCGTCCGGGTTCCAGTAGGGGGTCCTCTCACCCATGAGATAGGGAAGCATGATGAGCCCGTCTGCTCCAGGCGGGGTGGAAGCGGCCTCCCGCGTCAGTATTTCGTAAGGCTCTATGCCGTGTTCTTTGCTCGTGTTGACCACGTCGGGGAACAGGGAGTCGCGCACCCACCGGAACACGATCCCGCCGCTGTTGATGGCCCCTCCCACGTACCAGGTGTCGTCAGCAAGGTAGTAACACCAGGTCCGCTCCTCGGGGTCTATGATGGGCTGTTTGCTTATGAGGCGCATGGCCCCGCTGGTGCCGATGGTGGCCGCGACCTGGCCGGGGGCTGTTGCGCCGGAGCCCACGTTGGCCAGCCCTCCGTCGCCCGCGCCAGGCACTACCACAACGTCTTTGGGAAGGCCGGTCTCTTCAGCGGCTTTTCCGCTTATGCCTTCGATGCGAGAAAGGGGAGACACCAATGGGGGAAAGCGTTCCGGACCGATCCCGGCTATCTCCAGTGTCTTTTGGTCCCATTCCTTTTCATGGGTGTTAAGGACACCGAGCGAGCTCGCCATAGACCGGTCCATCATGAACCTGCCGGTAAGGCGATGGATGAACAGCTCTTTTACGGAGCAGAAAAAAGCGGCGCGCGAGAACACATCCGGCTTTTCCCGGCGGAGCCGGCGCAGGCGGGCCGGGTAATAAAGCGCCTGGACCGGACAGCCGGTGCGCCGGTAAATACCGCGGGCGTCCTCGGTCTCTCTGAGCTCGCGGGCCTCGCCCTCGGCGCAGCCGTCCGCCCAGGTGATCTGCCGGGTCAAAGGTTCCTTGTTTTCGTCCAGCGCCAGAAGCCCGTGCATGGCGGCGGAGAAAGCCATTGCCTTCACGGGGTCGGCGGAAACCCCGGCCGCGGCCTGTTTAACGGCTTTCTTGACCGCGCTCCAGAGCTCCTCCGGGTCCTGCTCGCGGCCGGCAGAGCCTTCGCTTAAAAGCGAGACCTCGACCTCGGAGCGGGCCAGCACTCGCGCGCTCTCATCCACCGCAAGGGCCTTTACCGCAGTGGTCCCTATATCAATACCCAGGTAGCTCATGGCAAACGATTAACCTCTCTTCTACGTGCGAGCGGCTTGAGCCGCGAGAAAACAAACGCTTTATATGCTCCCGCCTGTTGCCTTTTATCTTACGTACCCCAGTGATTTCAATATCTCCACCTCCTGCCGGTTGGGCTGTTCGCTGCCGGGAGGGGGAATCTCCGCTCCGAGGTTTTGGAAGAACTCGTCCATTTGGTTTTTGTAGCTCAAGAATTTTTCCTCGCGATGAAGTGGATAGGGGTTCTTTTCTGCCGGGTCTTTTTCCAAGTTATAGACCTCGACCCGGGAGGCGTTTTCTTCCTGGTCGGTGTACTCGATGATCTTGTACTTTTTTGTGATCATGGCCCTTACCAGGCTGTCCTTCTGTCCTTTCCGGTGATCGGGATGGAGGTAGTGATAGTTTATCAAGCGGGGGAGCTCGGCAAACACGGCCCGCTCCCTCTCTTTTATTTCTCCTTCTATCACGGGCCTCAATGAACGTCCCATCAAGCCCTCGGCAGGCGGCAGCCCTGCATAGTCGAGTACAGTGGGCAAGAGGTCCAGGTTGCTGGTAACCGACTTCACCACCCTGCCTCCTTCAATTTCCGGCGGGTAGTAGATTATGAAGGGTATTTTCACCTGCTCTTCGTATAAAGAGGTGCCGTGTCCCATCATGGTGCCGTGCTCGAAAAAGGCCTCCCCGTGGTCCGAGGTGATTACGATCATGGTGTTCTTCATAAGACCCAGTTCGGCGAGCTTATCGAAAAGCTTGCCCAAACTGTAGTCCATATAGCGGACCTCGGTGCGGTACAAGGACTTATAAGTCTCTTTAAAACGGAGAGGATACAAAGGAAAGATGTTCTTTACATTGTACTTTCCCCACCAGGGAATGGTAGCTATATATTTCAGCCTCGATACCTTGTCTTTGTCCGGCTCGATAAAGCCCCACGGCGGCATGTAAGGCTCGTGCGGGTCCATGTAGTGCAGGTAAAGAAAGAAAGGCAGCTCGTGGTACGATTCGAGCCAGGAGGTCGCCTTGTCCGTAATAGCTTCGCCGGAGCGCCCCCCGGAGTAAGGCAGGTTAAACGCGAACTTGAAACAATCGAACCCCCGGTCGTAGTTGAAACGATGGCTTACAATAAGCTGGGTGGACACCGCAGCGGTGCGCCGGCCCGACGCGGACAGGATGTCCGTCATGGTCTTTTGCTCGGCCGGCAGCTTCATGCTGGCAAAGGAGAAGTTTCTGTTTTGCGCCGGCATCCGGGAAGTAAGCAGGGAAGGCACCGAAGGCCCGGTCCACGAGCTCTGCGAGTAATGTCTTTTAAAGCCTACACCCTTGGAAGCAAGACCGGCAAGCCGAGGGGTAACCCCCGGCTCGGCCGGGTCGTAGGAGACGTGGTCGGCCCGCAATGCGTCCAGTACGATCAGTATGATGTTGGGCTTGTCCGGCTCGTCCCTGATGACGCGCGGGTTGCTTACAAACGCGAGGGCCTTCGCGAACTCCTGTTTCTTGGTATCTCCTTCATACACGAACTGGAAGATCATCTTTACTTTCCGGCCGGCAAACCTGTGAAGGTTGATGTCATGGTCCTTCCATTCCCTTTTTGCGTCAAACCCGGTTTTATAAAGCGAAACGAGACTTCCCGACTCCTGCCGGGCCAGGACTTCCAGGTAATATTGTTTTTCCAGGCCCTTCGGCATCCTCGCGGCCAGGCCGAACACCAGGTGTCCTTTTTCCGGGACGACAAACTCCTTGCTTATGCTGTGGTTGGGCTGGAGCCCCACGCAATGCCTGGTATCGTCTTTTATTTTTATCCGGAGGTTGGAAAGCCTGGGGTTGTTTGCCGCGGAGAAGTTGGAGATATCATTGGCATCCTTTTTAAAGACTTCGAAGTAACCCACGGTAAAAGAATCGCGGCAGGAGGCGATAAAGAAAGGGAGCAAAATAAATAAGGCTAATAACAGCGCGCCGCGCCTTTTTTTATCAATGTGTATAACCGGCATGGAAAAACTGAAACCTTAGAACAAAGTTAGCCCAGCGCCTGTAGAGTGTCAAGCGAATATAAGGTGAAGTTCCCCCATTTTTTATGACCGGTCAGTCCCTCCATAAGCGTCGCCGGCAATCAGGACATTTGTCTTTGTTTCCAATCGCAGAACATACAACTCTTTGTCAAATGGATTGAACCACTCAGCCACCATGATAGCCCATCCTCGGCCATTGACTGCCCACAACTCGGCCATCCGGATAGCCCACACAACTCAGCCATCCGGATAGCCCACACAACTCGTTGTGTGGGCAGACTCACGAAGTGGGTCTGCAGGTACATTGTAAAAGATGTTTGCCGCACCCCTCCGCCATCAAACCATCCGGCCTTCTTCTTGTACTTTACCAGACGAAGTGCATTCTCCCGTGATCTTCGATCACCCATACAACAAGTTGTGTGGGCCATCTTGCTCCGGGGGGTGGGACTCATCTAGCAGTGAACACATATGGACATGAGTGGAAGAAGATAATGGACAGGCCGTAGCCCGGGGACTTCGGTTTTTTGAACCGGCATACCTTCGAAAAAGGATTGCATCAGCTTTCCGGGCCGGTTATATTGGAAGACGAGCCGGAGGTTTTGCCATGAGAGTAGCCATGCTTGCGCCCATAAACCGTCGGGTCCCGCCGCGTCCTTACGGGCTGGAGGAGCAGATGATCTCCGACCTTACGGAGGGACTGGTGGAACGGGGCCACCAGGTTACCTTGTTCGCCACCGGCAACTCGCTGACGCGGGCGGAGCTGGTCTCGGTCTGCCCGGAGCCGCTGGTGGAGTGGGAGGAGGACCCGTGGCCCGACCCGCAGTGGTGGGAGAAGCTCCACATCACCGAATGCCAGCAAAGGGCCCATGCCGGGGAGTTCGACCTCGTACATAACCACCTGCACGTGAAGGCCCTCTCCTGCCTGGCACTGCTCCGGGTGCCGGTGCTTACCACCTTGCACGGCGCCGGGCGCGACAAACAAATCCAGGGCCTGCTCCGCAAGTTCAACTCCTATCCCTACGTGGCCATGGACGCAGGCGAGAAAAGGCTTTTGCCGGAGCTCAACTACGTGGCCGAGATACCCCTACCCAACGCCGAGCACAGCCGGGCCATCCCCAACATGGTGGACTCCTACGAAGCGCTTTATGAAAAGGTCGTCTCCGGCGAGCTCGAACCACCCTTTGCCGAGGTACGCCGCAAATGCGCGTGGGGAGCTTCCGAACTCCTTACCAGACAGGACGCCTTCCAGGTCAAGAAGCTCGAGATCGAGGCAGGATGGAGACTCGAATACGCCAGGCGCGAGCTGGAAAAGCACTGGAGCGTTATCTCCGGCAGAGGCGTGCTTACAGGGCCGGCCGGTTCCACCGAGCTTGTGCCGGGCGTAAGCCTGGACCCGCCCGCCAAGGAGGGCTATGCAGTTGAAGCCGGCGCCGACTCAGGCCTGGTCGTAATCGAGGTCTGCCAAGGGGACGACATCATGAAAGACCGGCCTGACAAAACGAAGCAAAACTCCTGAAGCGCCGCCAAACCCGTAAAATAATGAGTTCACCCAGTGCTGTCCAAAATATAAGACAGAGGCAAACAATTGTATCACGCAGAGGCGCCAAGACGCAGAGAAGGAGGAATTTCTTTTGAGTTTAAAGGGAAAAGACAAGACCAAAGCAGTGGTCCGGCTAAGCCGGGCTTTTCCGGAATCGAGGTCCCTTGAAAAGCGCCTCCGGAAGACGTTTTCCATAAAGTATCGCAACGGCGCAAGTTTCTTTGTCTTGCCTTTGCGGCTTAGCGCCTCTGCGTGAAATAAAAATCTGTTTTGGACAAGAGTGGAGTTCACCCTCTTGTTTTGTTGTTCAAAAAAAAGGACAAGGGGGACGACGAAGATCGCGATTTTCGCATTTTTTCTTGTCCTCCTTTTTCGTGTGACAAAACATTAGTCCTCCGGCCCGTAGTAGTCCTGGAGCGGTCTTACGCCCGCGCCTTTGTGGCGCAGCTCTTTAATGGCGATCACTCCGGCCTGGGCGCCGTCTATGGTGGTGAAGTACGGTATGTTTCGCATGAGGGATGACCGTCGGATGGTAAAGGACTGTTGCACGGTCTCTCCGCTTTCGGTGGTGTTTATGACTACGTCAATCTTTCCTTGCTCTATAAGGTCCACGATGTGGGGAGAACCTTCGATCACCTTGTTTACATGCTCGACCTCGAGTCTTTCTTCAATAAAGTAAGATTGCGTGCCCCGGGTGGCCAGGACCCGGAAGCCCATGTCCAGAAGCCACCTGGCGATTACCGCGGCCACCGGCTTGTCCGGGTCCTTTACCGACACAAAGGCGGTGCCGGACAAAGGAAGAATGGTGCCCGCGGCAACCTGCGACTTTGCAAAGGCCATGGCAAAGCTCTGGTCCAGGCCCATGACCTCGCCGGTGGAGCGCATCTCCGGCCCGAGAAGAACGTCAACCCCCGGGAACTTCACGAACGGGAACACCGCCTCCTTGATGGCGGTGTGCCGGGGCACGACCTCTTCGGTGAACCCGATCTCCGAAAGGCTCTTGCCGGCCATGACCCGCGCCGCGATCTTGGCCAGGGGCCTGCCGATGGCCTTGCTGACGAACGGCACGGTGCGGGAAGCGCGAGGGTTCACCTCCAGCACGTAAATCTCGTTGTCTTTCACCGCGAACTGTACGTTCATGAGGCCGCGCACGTTGAGCTCGAGCGCGAGCGCCCGGGTCTGGCGCTGGATTTCCTCGGACAGGAAGGGCGAAAGCGAGTAGGGCGGAAGCGAGCAGGCGGAGTCGCCCGAATGTACGCCCGCCTCCTCGATGTGCTCCATCACGCCGCCCACCACCGCGTGTTCGCCGTCACACACGCAGTCCACGTCTATCTCGGCGGCGTCTTTCAGGAACTTGTCAATAAGAACGGGGTGCTCTTCCGATGCCTCGACCGCCAGTGCCATGTACCGCTTCATGGAGTCCGAGTCATACACGATTTCCATGGCCCGGCCGCCCAGCACGTAGCTGGGTCGGACCAGCACCGGGTAGCCGATCTGTTCCGCGATCCTGATGGCTTCCTCTTCCGAGTGGGCGATGCTGTTCTCGGTCTGCTTGAGATGGAGCTTGTCGAGCAGTCCGGCAAACCTCTCCCGGTCCTCCGCCCGGTCAATCGAGTCGGGCGTAGTGCCCAGTATTTTCACCCCCGCGCGTTCCAGGGGCACCGCCAGCTTCAAGGGAGTCTGCCCCCCGAACTGCACGATCACGCCCTCCGGCTTTTCCGTCTCCACGATGTTCAGCACGTCTTCCAGGGTTAGAGGCTCGAAGTAGAGCCGGTCGGAGGTGTCGTAATCCGTGCTCACGGTCTCGGGGTTGCAGTTTACCATGATGGTTTCATAGTCGTCGTCGGAAAGCGCCATGGTCGCGTGCACGCAGCAGTAGTCGAACTCGATGCCCTGGCCGATGCGGTTGGGACCGCCGCCCAGGATGAGAATCTTTTTCTTGTTGGTGGGGTTTGCCTCGCACTCGGTCTCATAGGTCGAGTACATGTAAGGGGTATAGGCCTCGAACTCGGCGGCACAGGTGTCCACTAGCTTATAAACCGGCCGGACGCCCCCCGCCTGCCTGAGCGACCGGATCGAGTCCTCACTGCTCCCGCACAAGGCCCCCAGCCGCCGGTCGGAAAACCCGTACTCCTTGGCAAGCCGCAGAAGCTCTGCGTCCGGGCCGTCATTGGCACGTACATTCCTGAGCTCACCTTCCAGCTCGACTATCTCCTGGACCTGCCGCAGGAACCAGGGATCAATCTTCGAGAGCTCGAAGACCTGGGCGATGCTCATGCCGGCGCGGAAGGCGTCCGCCAGGTAATAGGCCCGCTTGGAGCTGGATTTTCTCAGCTTGTCCTTTATGGCTTCCACGGCTTCGGAGGGATGGTCCCCGTTTGCGGGAATGATCTCCTCCAGGCCGTAAGAGCCGGTCTCCAGAGACCGGAGCGCTTTCTGGAGGCTTTCCTTGAAGGTCCGGCCGATGGCCATGGCCTCGCCCACGCTTTTCATCTGGGTTGTGAGCATGTCCTCGGTGCCGGTGAACTTCTCGAAGGTGAAGCGGGGTATCTTGGTCACCACGTAGTCAATGGTGGGCTCGAAGCAGGCTGGGGTCTCGCGGGTGATGTCATTGGTGATCTCGTCCAGGGTGTAGCCGACCGCGAGCTTGGCCGCGATCTTGGCGATGGGGAAGCCGGTGGCCTTGGACGCTAGCGCCGAGCTTCTGCTCACCCGCGGGTTCATCTCGATGACTACCAGCTCACCGTTGTCGGGACGGACCGCGAACTGGATGTTGCTGCCGCCGGTGTCAACGCCTATCTCGCGGATGATGGCCAGGGCTGAGTCGCGCATGACCTGGTACTCTTTGTCCGTGAGGGTCTGGGCGGGGGCCACCGTAATCGAATCGCCGGTGTGGACGCCCATGGGATCGAAGTTCTCTATCGAGCAGATGATGACCACGTTGTCCTTGCCGTCCCGCATGACCTCGAGCTCGTACTCCTTCCAGCCCAGCGCCGACTCCTCGATCATGATCTCGCAGCGCGGGCTCTGGGAGAGACCCCAGTTCACCACGTAATCGTAGTCGGACTCGGTCTCGGCAATGTTGCCGCCGGTGCCGCCCAGGGTGAAGCTGGGACGGATGATGGCGGGGAACCCCACCTCTTCCACCAGGTCCCACGCTTCCTGTATGGTGTTCGCGAAACCCGAACGCGGCACCCGAAGACCCACGTTCTCCATGGCGTTCTTGAAAAGCTCCCGTCGCTCAGCCTTCTGGATGGCCGGCAGCCGGGCCCCGATAAGCTCGACATGATAGCGGTCCAGTACGCCCGACTCGGCCAGGTCCACGGCCGCGTTCAAAGCGGTCTGGCCGCCCAGGGTCGGAAGAAGCGCCTGCGGCCTTTCCGCGGCAATGACCTTGGTGATCATCTCGGGCGTGATGGGCTCTACATAGGTCCGGTGGGCGAGCTCGGGGTCGGTCATGATGGTCGCCGGGTTGGAGTTGACCAGCACGATCTGGTAGCCCTCCTCCCGCAAAGCCTTGACCGCCTGGGTCCCCGAGTAGTCGAACTCGCATGCCTGCCCGATCACAATGGGCCCCGAACCGATAATAAGTATCTTTTCTATGTCCGTTCTTTTGGGCATTTAACCTGAGTGCACTCCTTGATCTCTTTCTACCGCCCCGCCCGAGATAGCGCCGGGATGTATTGTAATCACTTTGGGGGGATTTAACAAATAAGTGCCTTGAAAACCTGTCAGAGAAAATGAAGCTGATCATTGCATTAATCTCTCGGAATGTTATATATTGTTAATAGTCGAAAACAAACGCAGGTGAGCTACATGTTCGATGATTCCAACATAGCCCGAAAATTTGGAAAAGCCGAAAACGTTGTCTTACACCCCGGCGATTGTATGGACCTGTTGAAGGCCATTCCGGACCAATCCATCCAGCTTATAGTCACCTCGCCCCCTTACAACATCGGCAAGAAGTATGAGAAGCGCCTCGAGTTAGAACAATATCTCGAGCAGCAGAAGTCCGTGATAGAAGAATGCGTGCGCTGTCTTTCTCCGAACGGGAGTATCTGCTGGCAGGTGGGAAACTATGTTAACAAGGGGTCGATCATTCCTCTTGACGCGGTGTTATACCCCATTTTTTCGGAGTTCGGCCTCAAGATGAGAAACCGGATCATCTGGCATTTCGAACACGGGCTTCATTGCAGCAGGCGGTTCTCCGGCAGGTACGAAACCATCATCTGGTTTACCAAGTCCGACGATTACGTCTTCAACCTGGACCCGGTCAGGGTCCCGCAGAAGTATCCGGGCAAAAAGTATTTCAAGGGCCCCAACGCAGGCAAGTACTCGGCCAATCCTCTCGGAAAAAATCCCGGGGACCTGTGGATCATTCCGAACGTAAAGAATAACCATGTGGAAAAGACGGATCACCCCTGCCAGTTTCCGGTGGAACTTGTCGAGCGGCTGGTGCTCTCCATGTCAAACCCGGGCGACTGGGTGCTGGACCCTTTCGTGGGAAGCGGCACTTCCATCATTGCCGCCATCCGGCACCAACGCAAAGGAGCGGGAGCTGAGATGGCTCCCGAGTATGTCCGGCTGACGGAGGAAAGAATCAAACAGGAGCTGGCCGGAACCTTGAAAACCCGACCCATGAACAAACCGGTTTACGATCCGGTGGAAGCGGGAAACAGCCTCACAATGGCTCCATGGAACCTGGAAGTAGAAAGCTCGCAGGGGAAACTGTTCGAGGAGAAGTAAGCAAAGGAAGGAGAAAGTAATGAGACCAGGAAGTTGGATACGGGCCGGCGCGGTCTTTGCCGCTCTTTTTTTGTCGGTTATGAGCTTTTCTTCCGGTAGCGCGGGCTCCTATAATGGAGAGTCTTTTGCGTTGAGCTTCTGCAGGAAGGCGTGCCGGGAGGTCTCGGGTGTTCCCGGTCTTTCCGCGTCGGAGTTGCACCGGAGCTTCGAGATCAAGAGCTCGGAGGAGCGCTACAACACCTTTCTGGGCGCGGACGTGATCGCGACCGAGGTCAAGGTCACGGAGGACTTCCAGGCTATTGCCCGCCACAGCAAGAAAAAGGGGCTTATCAGCCTGAAACCGGATAAAGCCTCTTTCATTCAATCGCCGGAATGGGACGAGTCGGACAAGCTTTACCTGGAGAGCGCTCTCTGGAAGAAGATGGAGAGCTACGGAGACGCTTATAAAGAGGCCTGGGTATATTACAAGAAGATCGGTGAAGAGGGCAGGGCGGACAAGTACCGTTTGCGGGTCCGGGGCGAGTACAGCATCAGCCTGGAGGTCGGCCAGAAAGAGAACAAGTTCTACTTTTATCAGAACGACATGGCGCTCGCCGGCCTCGAGACCGGCAAGAAGCTCCCGAAGAGCCTCATCCAGAAGAACAAGCACAAATGGATCAAAAAGATGACCGGACTGATCCCCCTGCCGGAGGAGGGCGCGGAGCTCGATACGGTGGACTTCTCGGAATGGGACAAATGCGGGGGCGGCTGCAAGGTGCAGGTGGCCGGGATCTCTTACAAGCACATGATGGGGGAGGGCGATCAAAAGACGCAGTACCACGGCGACTCCGTACTTTACATGCTGAACCCGAAGACCGGCGCGCTTTTCAACTATAACCGCAAGTGGTCGGACATGTCCTGGTGAGCCCACCGGCGATTTATCCTGAAACCGGTTGCGGTGGTTTGTACGGTTATTAAACTATTATAGTAAAGACGTGAAGAGGCCTGAGCTTACAGGAAGGCTGGCCGTGCGAGCGGCGGTAGCCGCGATATCCATGTTCGGTGTTTCCATGCCGCCAGGTTTTGCAAAAAGGAGGGTTTGTGATGTCTTTCGAGGCGGAATGCCCGGTTTGCGATGCAATCATCCCGTTGGAGGAGAACGAGGTCCGAGCGGGGGAAATCGTCTATTGTTCCTTCTGCATGGCCCCTCTCATGATCACCCGCGAGATGATGGAAGGCACTGAAGAGGAAGACGGCAAGCCCAAGAAGGTCGAAGTAGAGGAGGACTGGGAAGGATAGCTGCCTATGCCATTCGTAATGTTTAATGAGTATTTTCCTGAAACAGGGGCACAGGAGACAAGGAACCTGATTATACTCGAAGAATCGAAAGGATTGCCCGCTGATACTTACACTCTTTTCGAGATGTACTGTAATGAACCGGGATGTGACTGTCGCCGCGTGTTGTTCTACGTGGTTTCTTCTTCCCGGAACAAGATGGTGGGCGTGGTGGGATGGGGATGGGAAGACGCGGAGTTCTACAAGAGATGGATGAAAGATGATGATCCGGAGATCATCCGCGGACTGATGGGACCCGCTCTCAATCCGGGCTCTCCCCAGTCGGATCTCGGTCCCGCGGTTGTCGAATTAATAAAGGATATCGCACTCCAGGATGAAGAGTACGTAGAAAGAATCAAAAACCACTACCGAATGTTTCGCGAAAAGATTGACGGCAAAAAACCACCCTCTCATAAAGGTAAAAAGAAAAGGCTGAAAAAGAAAAAGTGGAAACCCGTGTAAATGCACGGAGGATACGGGACGGTCCTTCCGCCCCCTGAATTGAAAATGACGGGTTAAGTATCAAGGATAAAAAGGGGAGTTACTAACAGTATGCGCACTTGAAAGCAAGGAGGGCGGGAGACCATGAAAGAGGGAGCCGTTATATCCGCGGCGGTTGTTATTGTTTTCGGTTTGACTGTGTTGACGGGTTGCTCGGATGCGTTCGAGCAAGTCTACCAGAAGTACAACGCCGAAGTCGCGGAGTACGACGTGGAAGGCATGAAGGCGTACACGTCTTCCAGCATGAAGGGGGAAATAACCACCCCGGCAGAGATAGAAAAGATGTCCGGCACCCGGAAAAAGCTTTCCCAACAGGAGATGGAGTGGAACAAGGCCCAAGCCCGAAAAGAGTACCAGGTTCTGAAAAAGGACGTGCAGTCTGATGGCAGGGCTTATTTATATGTAAAGGTAGAGGGCTCGGACGCGCCTTACGGGAAGATAGGCTTTGTAAAGGAAGACGGGAAGTGGAAGGTGGATTCCTACAATTGGAGACCCTCGGGGTTCTGAGAGGCGGAGTGGCTGAGACTTTGCATCTTTTGCGGCTCAGGCCTTCTCCCGCATTCCCAGGAGAACCCGGTAGGGGCCGGGAGTGCCGGGCGGTACAAAAGCCACCCGGTCGCCCGGCCGGACCGTCTTGTCCAGGCCGCCTGCCACACCGTTTATAAAAGCGGCCTCCACCATGTCCGCGGGGACCTCCAGGCGCGAGAGGAGTGTCCGGCAGGTAACACCCGCTGCCGGGACCTCTGTCTCAAGCTCGGAGCTCTGGCCGCGTTCCTTCCTGTAATTGTGAAGAAAGTGAAAAAATACCACCTTGACCCGGCCTGCATCTGTGTCCATGTTATTGCCGACTTCTTCTTTCCAGTCCCGGAAGTTCTGTCATCTTAAAAGCCCACCTGCGAGGCACTGTTTTATTAAGGCCGACAGTACCAACCCGGCTCAACCATGTCAACGGCAACAGAACGTGAACATGCCGCTGATCCTTCTTTCAGATTCCTCCTTTCATCCGTGGTTGCGCACTGTTTTCGCAAGTGATAAAAAGATGGTCATGGGTCTTTGCTTGCCTTCCATGTATCGGGTGCGGCAGGAGCTTTGCAGCGAGGAGATAGAAGACGTTAGACGTTCGCGCCGCGGTGCGTGCGTCTCTTACTCAAAGCTCTCTCGCAAGGCGGGTGAAAAAGTAAGACCGGGCGGCCCTTACCGCGAGGGGCTGTGATCAAGAGAAGTTCATGAGAGGCAAAAGATGAAGGATGAGAGCGTTAAGAAGTATGTGACTCCTCTGTTGGTGGCTGCCGTGGTGGTCCTGAGCGGGATTAGCGTGTATGTTGCCGTTGTTTCTCCGGAGAATGCTCCGCACCCGTCTTCCCGGTCTTCCGTAAACCGGATTTCGAAGCCGGTAGTTGTGCCGGTGGAAGAGACCTGGAATTCCTTGCTCCGGGAAGAGGACACGGACGGGGACAAGAAGATCACGGTGGAGGACAAAAGGGAAGGGCAGGGCAAACGGGGCGACCGGGAGTTCATGTTCGGGGACCGGCAAGGCAACCAGTACAAGATCACCGGTACCTATCAGCTTTCCATCCTGCTCCAGGAGCTCAGCATGGCGCGGGAAGAGGGGAAAGAGTTTGCTGGCATCACCCCGGATGTCATCTACGAGAACCCGGTGCATCGGACCTCGCGCCTGATCCGGGAGGTCTACTGGGACGAGCTGACCAGGGGGGTGGACGAAGAGTACCTGCCCCGCATGTTCGAGGACCCCAAGGTGGAGTCCGAGGACCCTTACAACTACGTGTACGTGCCGCACAGCGATACCTTTTCCCTGGAGTACTTCGAGGGACTTGCCGATAAGCACCCGGACTGGAAAATGAAGGTGGCGCGTCTGCCGGAGAATATAACCGGGGATTACGTGCGAAGCAGGGACGGCAGGCACGGCATCCTTTCCTTGAAGCTGGTGCAGGAGGGGGACACGGTCGGGGGCGCGCCTTTTGTAGCGCCCGGCGGCAGGTTCAACGAGATGTACGGCTGGGACTGTTACTTCGAGGCCCTTGGTCTGCTGGTGGACGGCAGGACGGACCTGGCCCGGGCCATGGTGAACAATCACGTGTACGAGATCGAACATTACGGGAAAATCCTGAACGCCAACCGGTCTTATTACCTGACCCGCTCGCAACCGCCGTTTTTGACCTCCATGGCTCTGGCCGTGTACGAGAAGACGGACAAAAACAAACAGGACAAGGAGTGGCTGGCGGACGTTATGAAAGCGGCGATCAAGGAGCACAACCGGGTGTGGACCTCTGAGCCCAGACTTACTGATACCGGGCTGTCCCGCTATTACGGCGAGGGCGAGGGTCCGTGCGTCGAGGTCGAGTCCGGTCATTACGACCCGGTGATCAAGCCGCGGGCGGACGCGCAGGGCGTCTCTCCCGCCGAGTACCTCGCGGGCTATAAGTCGGGCAAGTACAAGGACCCGTCACTTGACCGGTTTTTTGTTCATGACCGCGCAGTCCGGGAGTCCGGCAACGACACCACCTACCGGTTCGCGGGACGGTGCGCTGACTTCAACCCGGTGGACCTGAACGCCCTGCTTTACAAGATGGAGATGGACATAGCCCGGACCATTGAAGAAGAGCTGGGCGGCAGTTTGAAGAGCGAGTTTGGGAAGGAGACGCCGGAGAAGTGGCGCGAGAAGGCGCGCGAGCGAAAGAGGCTCATGAACAAGCTCATGTGGGACGCTGAAAAGGGCATGTACTTTGATTACGACTTCCGGAACGAGCAAAGGTCCGACTATATCTATGCCTCCACTCTTTACCCGGTGTGGGCCGGCATGGTAAGCCCGGCGCGGGCCCGTCTGATAGTGAACTCCGCGCTTAAGTATTTGGAACAGCCCGGCGGACTGGCTGCTTCCGCTCAATCTTCGCGGGGATCGGTCTCAGAGGGCAGGCCGCCGCGGCAATGGGACTATCCTTACGGGTGGCCTCCCCACCAGATGCTCGCCTGGTCCGCAATGGATCGTTACGGCCTGGAGGATGCGGCTCAGCGCACTTGCTACAAGTGGCTCTACACCATCACCAAAAACGCCCGCGATTACAACGGGACCATACCGGAGAAGTTCAACGTCTTTACCCGCTCCCACCAGGTTTTCGCCGAGTACGGCAACGTGGGCACCGAGTTCGACTACATCACCAGGGAAGGCTTCGGCTGGATGAACGCGTCCTACCAGATGGGGCTTGAGATGTTGAGCGACGTAAACAGGGAAGAGCTCATCAAGCTTACCACTCCGGCGCTGCTGTTTCCTGAGGCCCCGCCTTCGGAAGAAGGAAGGAAGAAATCGAAATGATGGAGCGGATTGCAGACCGCCGTCTGTCATCATAAACTGTAGCTCATGCGACTCACTGCTTTAGTTTCGCTTTTTTCCCACCGGCGACTGCTCTGGCAGATGACGCTCCGGGACTTGCGCGGCAAGTACGCGGGGAGTCTCATGGGTCTTTTCTGGACGGTGATAAACCCCCTGCTTCTCCTTGCGGTGTTCACTTTTATCTTTGCGGTGGTTTTCAAGGCCAAGTTCGGCGAGGACGTGAGCGTAGGCATAAGCTCGCTTTACATCCTTTGCGGGATTCTTCCGTGGCTGGCGCTGGCGGACGGGGTGGGCCGCTCCGGCAGTGTGGTGCTGGAGAACAAGAACCTGGTTACCCGGGCGCTTTTTCCTCTGCCGGCCCTGCCGGCTTTTCCCGCCTTGTCCGCCTTGCTGGGCCAGTTGGCGGGTTTTGTGATCCTTTTTTTTCTGGCCGGTTTCCTGGTGCACCCGCCGGGCTTGCCGCTTCTTTTCTTCCCCGTGCTTCTTGTGCTCCAGCTTCTTTTTACCTGGGGCCTTTGCCTTTTCTTTTCCGCGGTGTCGGTGTACCTCCGGGACGTGATCCACGTTCTGCCGGTGCTTCTGCTGGTCTGGCTTTACGCGACCCCGGTTTTTTATCCCGCATCCATGGTGCCGCCCCGGTTCCGGCTGATCGTCTACTTAAACCCCATGGCCCATTTCCTGCGGGCGTACCGGAGCATCATACTGGAGGGCACCTGGCCGTGGGTCCCCACCATCTCGCTCATTATTGTCTTTACCGCGATTTCGTTTCTAGTCGGCGCGCTGGTGTTCGGCAGGCTTTCGCCCGGCATGGCGGACCGGTTGTAGTAAGAAAAACTACAGCGGTGAATTTACGGATACTACTTCCAGTCGTCTTTATCCACCCGTCTCATGAGGATCAAGTCCGTGTTTCCCGTGCCCCCCACGATATGGACGCCTGAGGAATCCACTTTTCCGCCCTGGAGGGCCTGGTTCTGAATAAGGATGTCTCCGGTAACAATGGACTGGCCCTGCATGCCGTGTCCCAGAAAATCGAACACGATGGACTCCAGGTCGCCGCCGGAGGGTGGGGCCTTGGAGCCCAGGATAGTGGTGAAGTAGATGTCCTTGCTTAGTTGCTCTACGCTTTGTCCTTCCATGCGCGGGTCTATGTTCATGCCGGAGCAGGCATCGGGAGAGGATATGGGGGAGTTATTAGTCAGGTTGGCGTCGGTGTCGTCGAACTCTCCGTCCCCGTCGCAATCCAGGAACACCATGTACTTTCCTTGATTGTCGGCCGAGTCGGGGTCCCCTCTCTGGAAAGCCACTCCATGGGGGAAGCCGGTGCTCATGGCCCTCATCTTGGCCAGTTGCAGGGCGGAGTTCAAGGCCCGGGCGTCGTTTCTTAAGTTGATCTTATCAATCTGGCTTAAGTAGGTATAAACACCGATGGCACTCACGAGCCCCATGATAGCGAGAACGATCAGCATCTCCACTAAGGTGAATCCCTGGTTTTTCTTTCTTCTGCTTAAGCGCATATCCTGCTCCTTTGTCTGTAGCTGCCCGCCCTCACGCGGTAATGTCCGCGCTTTTCACTATTAATATTATCATATCACGGTTTATTTCTCTATCCAAATATTCAGCATTTTTCATGCCAGAAGGTGGGTGAGAGATAAAGGATTTAAAATCAGGCAATTATTCCGTCCGCAGAATGGAGGCCCCTGCTTTTTCCTTGCACTTTTTGCACCGGGGTTGACATGTTTTTTCGATTTGCCCATGCCTTGCGAAGGGGGGCGGCGAGGGGGGTCAACTCTCGATCCCGTAATCCTTTATCTTGTACAGGAGGGCCCGGTGGCTTATTTCCAGTATCTTGGCGGCCTTGGTGCGGTTTCCCCCGGTCTTGGTGAGGGCCCGTCTTATAAGGGCTTCTTCCACCTGCCGACTCACCTTTTTAATGCTGAGCTCGTTGTCGGGTATGGTGAGAGTCCCTTCGCTTTCCTGCTGCACGAGGTAGGGAGGCAAATCTTTGCGGGTGATGTGGCTTCCTTCCGCCAGGGTCATGGCCCGCTCCATGGCGTTTTCCAGCTCTCTTACGTTTCCATCCCAGGGATAGGCGAGCAGGACCTCCATGACATCGCTTGTAACCCCTTGTATCTGTTTTCCCATGGATTCGTTGTTGGCCTTTATGAACCTGTCCACCAGGAGAGGAATGTCCTCGGCCCTCTCCCGCAAGGGAGGGATATGGATGTTCATCACGTTGAGCCGGTAGAACAGGTCGGCCCGGAACCTGCCTTGCTTTACGTCCTCGTTCAGGTCGCGGAGGGTCGAGGCCACGATTCTTACGTTCACCGGTATCTGCTGCGTGTCTCCCACCCGGCGGATTTGCTCTTCCTCCAGCACCCGGAGCAGCTTCACCTGGAGCGAAAGCGGTATCTCTCCTATCTCGTCCAGGTAGATGGTGCCGTCGGTGGCTTCCTCGAACAGGCCCCGCTTGGTGGACACGGCGTCGGTAAAAGCGCCTTTTACATGGCCGAACAGCTCCGACTCCAGAAGCTGCTCGGGTATGGCCCCGCAGTTGATCGGGATGAACGGCCCTTCCTGTCGGTTGCTGGAGTAGTGGATGGCCTTGGCGATGAGCTCCTTGCCGGTCCCGGACTCGCCGGTGACCAGGATGGTGCTTTTGTAAGGCCCCACCTTCTTGATGGTGTCGAGTATCTCTATCATCTTGGGGTTTCTGGTGATGATGTTCTCCAGGGAGTACTCGGTGGCCACCGCCCGGCGGAGGATCACGTTCTCCCGTTGCAGCTTTTCCCGCTCTTCCGCCTTCCGGAGGGTAAGGATGATCTCGTCCGTGCGGAAGGGCTTGGGGATGTAGTCATAGGCCCCTTTTTTCATGGTCTCGATGGCGGTGTCAATGTTACCGTAGGCGCTCATCATGATGACGGTGGAGCTGAGACCGCGCTTTTTCATCTTGTCCAGCAGGGCCGGCCCGTCTACTTTCGGCATTCTCACATCGCAGACCACGAAGTCAAAGGTGTCCTCCTCCAGCTCTTGCAGGGCCTTCTCGCCGTCCTTCGCGCTCCAGACCTCGTAGCCTTCTTCCTGCAGAAGAACCTCCAGCATGTGCCGCATGTTGTCTTCGTCGTCCACTACCAGTATCTTGCGGGCCATTCATATCCCCTTATTTCAGATTCATTCCATCAGGGAGAAAGATTCATTTTTCGGTTTCACTGCTTTTTATCCGGCCGGCGCCGGGAACCACACCCGGAAGACCGCGCCTTCGCCGGGCGAGCTTTCCACCCACAGCCGGGCCCGGTTGTCTTCCGCTATGCGCATGCAAATAGACAGACCCAGGCCGGTGCCCTCGCCCGGCTCCTTGGTGGTGAAAAAAGGATCGAAAACCCGCTCGAGGTTTTCCCGCGCAATGCCGGGACCGGTGTCGCTTACCGAAAGCTCGACCCCCGGCCTGCCGTTGTTCTCCCGCCGGCGGGTGGAAAGCCCGAGCTCGCCTCCCTCGGCCATGGCATGGACCGCGTTCATGACCAGGTTCATGATAAGCTGCTGGATAGAGTTGCGGTTGGCCTTCACCTCGGGTATGTCGCCTTTTTCCACGGACAGCTTTATCCTGTCAAAACCTTTCTGGGCGCTGACCAGGGTGAGGGAAGAGTCCAACAGCTCGTTCAGGTCAACCCTTGCCGCTTCCTGTTCCTGGGGCCGGCTGTAATCGAGGAGCTCGTTTATGATACCGTCCATTCTCCGGACCTCGGCGAGCACCCGGTCCAGTATCTCGCGGTCGTTGTCGTCCAGGTAATCGCGGCGAAGAAGTATCTGCATGTATCCGTTAATGGAGGCCAGCGGGTTTCCGATCTCGTGCGCCACTCCCGCGGCCAGTCTTCCTATGGAGGCCAGCTTTTCCGAGGCCAACAGTTCCCACCGCGTCTGCTCGAGGTTCTCGTTCACCCTTTGCAACTCGGCAATGTTGTCCTGGAGCTCCCGCCGGTTCTCGGCAAGCCGGCCGGTCATGTGGTTAAAGGCCCGGGCCAGCCTTTCCATCTCCCGGTTTCGGGAGACCTCGACCCGGTGATCGAACTCACCCCGCCCAACCTTCTCCGTGGCGGCAAGGAGCGAATTAAGAGGTTTTATCACCTGCTTGTTTAACACCCTCCAGCCGAAAAAAGCTACGGTAACAGCGAAAATCAGGATGTAGGGAATGATGATAAAAACGCCGTAACGGCGGAAGTAATCAGGAGGCCACACCGTATGGAGGATAGAGACCATGACGGTAATGAGCACGATCGCGCCCAGCATGAGCACGCTCATGCTGACGACCACCTCGGCCATCAGGCCGGAGGTATGCTTGTCTTCCCCTCCGGGAAAGTCGTTCTTGCTCTCGTTCCCCGGCCGGGAGCTTTCTTCGTGCTCAGGCGAAAGATTTTCTCTGCTGGTTTTTTTGGCCACCGTCAGCTCTCCAAAAGATAAAATCCCCTTATTAAATAAAGTGATATATCAGCATGTGCTTTTCAAGGAGCGGCCATAAAAGGAGCACTGCCACTGCCGCGGCGCTGATAAAGGGACCGAAGGGCATCTGGAACTCGCGGCCGGCTTTGCCTGCCAGAAAGAGCAAAAGCCAGGCCGCAATACCCGCCAGGCCGGCAAACATTATGATGAGGGGAAGGGACATGTAACCGAGGCACGCTCCCACTCCCGCCATTAACTTGACGTCCCCCATGCCCATCCCTTCCTTGCCGGTCAAGACCTCGAAGGCCAGCAGCACGAACAGAAAGAGGGCGCTGCCGCCCGCCATGCCCAACAGCGACTCGTACCAGTTCACTTCCCAGCCTTGGGTCCACGATTCCGGCAGGAGCGCCATCACCAGGCCCAGGGGCACCAGTCCCAGGGTGGTGGTGTCCGGCAGCAGTCGGTGGACGAGGTCTATCGCGCTTCCCGCCAGCAGGGCCGCGCCGAATGCGAACCCGGCCAGGGCGGGGACGGAAGGCCCGAAGCGCCACAGGCACAACACCGCCCACAAACCCCCGGCAAGCTCGACCAGAAGATATCGTACGGGAATGCGGGCCCCGCAAAAACGACACTTGCCGCGCAGCGCCAGCCAGCTTATTACCGGCAGGTTCCAGTACCACGGGATGGGCCTCGAACACGAGGGACAATGACTGCCCGGGTTTACCAGCGACTCCTCGCGGGGCCACCGGTGAATGACCACGTTTAAAAAACTGCCTATTGAAGCCCCTGCAATAAAGGCGAACAAGTAGGACAGACCGGAGTAATGAAAAAGCTTCAGTCCTTCCATGTCAATATCATCTTAAGCCTTTTTAACCCTCCGTCCACCTCAGACGCCGGTTTGGCCTTCCCGGTCGCCTACAAGGCCCTTTTTACGGCGCCGTACATGGAGGCCGTCTTGAGCAGGTTCCACAAAGTGGCCGCTTTTATCGAGTAGTCCGGCTTTTTCGGCTCGGCGTTCTTGACCGCGTTGAGCCAGGCGTCCGGGTCCTCAGCCTCGACTATCCCCTCGAAGTCGTAGATTCCGAAATGGACGATGCCGGCGGCCTTGCAGGCTGCCGCGTCCTTTCCGAGCTCGGCGGGGTCCTCCCATACCGCGCCGTGGCCTTCGCCGGGAATGGTCTGGCCCAGGCTGATGGCCGCACGGTTGCCGTACTCCTTGGCTATGGTCTTGCAGATGAGGTAGGAAAGATACCGGGTGTCGTGCACGTCCCATTCCATGCCCATTTCGTTGAACAGGTCCTTTAAAAAAGCGGTGTTCTGGGAGCCGAAGTTCATGAAGGAGACGTAGTCCCAGTCCACGAACAAAGCCGGACCCCCGGCAATGTCCTGGGCAACCGGCTTTTTGGTAACCAGGTCCACCGCGGCGTAATCCATGGCGGTGCTGATGGCCACGGTGTCGTGTTCATGGAGCTTGGCCAGGACCTTTTTGAACTTGGGCAGGGCCTCCTCGAACTCCTCCTTGTCCATCATGTCCCAGATCTGGCCCAGGTCTTCTTGGGCGCCGCCTTCTTTCTCGCGATCTTCAGGCGCCCGGTCCGTGCCTTCCTGGCAGTTGGGAGGCTCGATGTCAACCACCAGGGCCTCGACCTTGTGCCCGTGCTCATCCGCCCACCCGTAAATCTTGTCCAGGTGATCAAGGTAGTCCTCGGCGTGCTTCTCGTTAAGATAAAGACACTCTTCCCGCGGCAAAAGCGGCCAGAAAACCACCTGGATGCCGGCCTCCCTGTACGCCGTCAGGAACTCGTCCAGCTTGTCATTCAGGTAATGGGCCCGGATGTTGGGGGCCACCAGCAGGTTGTGCCGCTTGGCCAGCGCCATGACCTCGGGCTCCATCAGCCGGTCGAAAGTCATGTACTCGACGGTAACCAGAAGCTGGGGGTCGTCCGGGTCCACCCCTCCCAGCACCAGGAAGTCCTCCGAGTCGGTGCCCGCCACCAGCGGAAGACCGGCCAGCAGAACACCGCAGACAAACACCGCCACGCCGAAACAGAGCCAGAACTCTTTCCTTATACTCTTCATTGTCCACTCCCTCCCTGTATAAATTAAGCGGATGTAACAAGGCCTCTATAAAGAACCTTGCCCTTTACAAAGCTGTTGCCGAAAATATTAGCACGGCAGGAGTCCGCAAAGCAAAAACACCGCTCGCGCCTCTCCCTCCGCCGTCCGGACACCGCGGTTCTTGCCCCCGAGCGCACTCCATGATAACTTGAAAGTTGAAGAGAAAGAATTGTTAGGAGCAGTTAATGAGCGAGGACAAGAAGATAGAGCGGCTCGAGACGTTAAAGGAACTCAAGCAGATCAACTTTTATTATCACGTGGGCCTTCACCAGGCCAGGGAGAAGGGCACTCCGGTCTGTTACATGAACGCGCTTGCTCCCACCGAGCTTTGTTACGCCATGGACGTTCTTCCCTGTTATCCGGAGAACCACGCGGTGGTGTTACAGGTAAAGCGCAAGGCGCTGGAGACGGCGGAGGCCGCTGAGGCCGCGGGTTACTCGACCGACGTGTGCTCCTACGCGCGGTGTGACCTGGGCTACCGGGAGCTCGGCAAGGAGAGCTCTCCCATCGGCGGCATCCCCGACCCGGACCTGATCATCTTCGGCTCTCTCCAGTGCTGGACCATCGGCAAGTGGTTCGAGGAGCTGGGCCGCCGTTACAACGCCCCCATGTTCGTCCTGGACGTTCCCAGCCAGGGCCGCGGGTTTTTGCACGATCCCGACCCTTACGTGGTGGACTACATTATTGACCAGCTCAAGGAGTGCATCTCCTGGATGGAGGAGCTCACCGGCCGGAAGATGGACCCGGACAAATTAAAACAAACCATGGAGCTTTCCAGGGAGGCCTGCAAGCTGTGGTGGATGATACTGGAAAGCGCGACCGCCAGGCCGGCGCCGCTGACCCTGTTCGACCAGTACCAGGCCATGGCCCCTATCGTGGACCAGCGGGGAACCCAGGTTACAGTGGACTTTTACAAGAAGCTCCTCGAGGAAGTGCAGGAGCGGGTGAATAAAGGCATCGGCGGGATTCCCAACGAGAAGTACCGGCTCTACTGGGACGGACTGCCCCTGTGGCAATCGGTGGCCGACTTTTACACCATCCTGCTCGAACGGGGGGCCAACCTGGTGGCCAACAACTACACCCGCGCATGGGCCCAGCTTGCCGCTGACCCGGAAAACATTTTCCAGAGCTACGCGGAAAACTACTTGAAAAATTATGATCCCATGATACGCGACCGGGCCTTCGACATCGCCGAGACCATCCGGCGCTACGACCTTGACGGGTTTATCCTCCACTCCGACCACTCCTGCCGGTTCTTGTCCCTGGGTCTTACCGACACCATGGAAGAGGTTACCCGCATGACCGGCAAACCCGGCCTGCTCCTGGACACGGACCACGGCGACCCGCGGCTCTACCAGTCCGAGCAGATCAGAAACAGGATTGACGCTTACCTGGAGATGCTGGGCTGAGCCGGAAGCTTCTTTACCCCAAAAGCTCCCGGCCCGCCATAATTGGGCAGGTACTCTCACGCACATTCAAGAGTGAGGAGTTTTCGTTACTCGTTTTGTATGATGCACTCCTGCGGGCATATCTCCGCACATGCGCCGCAATCGGAGCATTGGTCCGGGGCTATTACATAACATTCGTCTTGTTCGGTTATCGCCTCTTCCGGGCATTCGGTTTCACAAGCACCACACAGAATACACTCCTCGCAGACGATCTTGTACGACATCTCGCTCCTCCGCACGTGCAAAGTATACTTAATCCGCCGTCCGCTGAGAGCTTTTTAAATCTTTACTGCGGCTCGGAAGAGCGCAATTCCCACCTGTAATTTTTTCGAGAAAAGCCTGTCAGGTCGCGCAAGAGTCCCCGCTCATGTCCGAGGGCATGGCCACTACCTCGGTGACCCCCGGGACCTTCTCCTTGAGGATGCGTTCCACGCCCATCTTCAAGGTCATGGTGGCCCCCGGACAGCCGGCGCAGGCCCCCTGCAGCTTGACCAGCACCTGGCCGTTGTCTTTTACTTCAATAAGCTCGATGTCCCCGCCGTCCCGCTGGAGCATGGGTCGAACTTCCTTCAGTATCTCTTCTACTTTTTCCTTCATCTAATGATCCCTTCCTTTACCTGTTTTCCTTTCAAGTGTAACATGCCTTTTGGGCATGTCCATCTTTTTCTCTAATTTAGTGATGGGAAAAGAGGGGAATGGTTACATGTAGTCTTCCTGGTGCTTCTGGTACCACTGTTTCCATTCTTCCGGCGTGTCGAACTCGCGGTCGGTTATCTTGCGAAGCAGCTCCATGGCGGCCTTGCCAATCCTGCCTTCCCGGTCGGTAGCGGCCACCAGCTTGGGCACTGCGAACTCGTTGTACTGGAGCAGGTTGGTCCGGGCCTGTTTTCTGTCTTTGGGATTTTCACTGTCCAGGTTCTCGATGGACTCCTGGATCATCTTGTCCAGCTTGGTGGGGAAGAGTTGGAGGTGGAATATCTCGTCGGCCGTGGCGACCCCCAGGCTCAAGGTATAGACGATGAGCAGGGCCAGGCCGATGTTTCCTTTGTGTCTCGTCCAGATATCTCGTAACATCTTTCCTCCTCTGAAACCGGTTCCTCATAAGCCGGAAATCATTATAACCGGCAAGGGTGTTCAGTACAAGTAAAAAACGAACTCAAGGAGACGGCGGAGGAGCTTCGGTAGCGATGACAAGCTCTTTTGCTCCGCCTTTTTTGCAACGGTCCATGGCCTTCACTACCGCGTCCAGCTTGACCGCCCGGTCCGACTTTATCACCACAGCGCTGTCCGGATGATTCTCTAAAAAACCGCTGACTTCCTTTTCGAGGTCGGAAAGTGCCACCGGCACCTCTTTGATGGTGATGTTCTCGTGCTTGTCAATCACCACAACCAGCTCTTCCTGCTCGGCAACCGGCGCACCTTCCGCTTCCGGAAGCTCGACCCCCAACCCCTGCGGCTCCACGAAAAAGGCGGTCAAAAGGAAAAAGATGAGAAGCAGAAATACGATGTCCACCAGGGGCGTGATGTTGAGCGCGCTTTCCGAGGGCCGGGTGGACTTGATCTCAACCATGACGGCCGCCTTTCACGTCGCTGAACTCCGGCTCCCGTTCTTTTGCCGACTTGAGCTCAGGTTCGTCTTCCTGCACAAAGGCATCATCCTTTTCCTGCATCTGTCCCACCGTCTCGATGAACTCGACTGCCTGGTCCTGGATTTCGCCTGCGAGGCGCTGGACTCTTGCGGAGAGGATGTTATGGGCTATTACCGCGGGTATGGCCACTGCCAGGCCGAACAGGGTAGTAAGAAGCGCTTCCCAGATCCCGCCGGCGAGCACGGACGCGTTCACCTTGCCTCCCATGCTTTCGATACTCATAAAGGCCTTGACCATGCCGAGCACGGTGCCGGTGAGCCCGAGGAGCGGCGCGATATTACCGATGGTGGACAGGGTGGGGAGGTGTCTTTCCAGCTCCCGCACTTCCCGCGAGCCCAGGTGGTTGGCGGTCTTCTCCAGGTCCGACCGCGAGAAGTGGTTGCTCCGCACCCGCTCCAGAAGAGCTTCGAGCACCCGGGCCGAAGGAGAACGCCTGGCGGGAAGCTTTGTCCTCGCTCCCTCCAGGTCGCCTCCCGATAGCTTGGAGAAAAAAGAGCTCTGCCAGCCGGCCGCGGAAATAACCGCCCGCCGGTACACCCACCAGCGTTCGATTATCACCGCCAGCGCGATCAGGGAACAAGCCAGGATCGGCCAGGCCAGGGGACCGCCTTTCAGGAAAAACGACCACGCCTGGTTAAACCCTCCGTACAACTCTTCCGCTATAAACTGCATAACCGGAATTATAGTACGATTTACTGTTTCTTGCTACCGTAAGGGGGGCAAAGAAAAGGCCTTGTAATACCATGTAACTATTCACGAGCAGAGGCGTCTGAATAATAAAGATTATTACTAATAGAAGGAAGGATCAAGCATAAAGGAGAGGATAAATTGAATAAACAGAAGCGGCGGGATTACCTGGAGTACGAAGTTGAGCGGTTTTCCGTAAATTACGGACACGATTACGAGGACGTACGTAGTGCGCTCGCGAGGTCCTATAAGTTTTACAAGGATGTTGGTTATACTGAGGAAGAAGCGTGGGACAAGGGCCTCGATCTTCTGGGTTCCGCGCACGTGGAAGCTCGGATGATGGGTTTCACTCTCCGCTGCATGATAGACCACATGCTTTTCTCCATCTTCCACCGCAGCCAGAGCCTTGCTATGCAAAAGAAGGCTTAGTCCTTGAGAAATAAGCAGGAAAAGCTATAATAACTTCCTTGGTGATTATTCGTCCGTAGGGACTCGGTTCATTCACAGCCCTGTTACTTTAACCTACATTGTAATAAGCGGCCCGGCCGGCCGGTCGGAAATCGGAAAAGGAGTGCTCCATGGTCAAATGGGACGATAGATTTATGCTGATAAAAAGTGATGCGGGCAAGTTCAAGAGGTCTTACTTCGAGGAGCCGGGCGAGCCCAACCTGTTACGGGAGGACTTTCCCTACACCGAAGTTCCCCGGATCGCCTTTGACGGCGTTATCCTGCCGGTGCAGCCCGCGGAAGACGCCTTTATCACCGACACCACCTTCAGGGACGGCCAGCAGGCGCGGCCGCCTTACTCGGCCCGCCAGATCGTTGACATCTACACCCTGATGCACCGGCTGGGCGGCCCGGGCGGGCTGATCCGCCAGACCGAGTTTTTTCTTTACAGCGACAAGGACAAGGAGGCGGTGGAGAAGTGCAAAGAGCTCGGCTTCCGCTACCCGGAGATAACCGGCTGGATCCGGGCCAACAAGGACGACCTGAAGCTGGTGAAGGAGATGGAGATAAAAGAGACCGGGATCCTCACCTCTGCGTCCGACTACCACATCTACCTGAAGATGGGAAAAACCCGGAGCCAGGCTCTCGAGGATTACCTGGCCATAGTCAAGGAGGCCCTGTCTCTGGGCATCTCCCCCCGCTGCCATTTCGAGGACGCCACCCGGGCGGACGTGTACGGGTTCTGCGTGCCTTTTGCGCAGGAGCTCATGAAGCTCATGGAGGAGTCCGGTATCAAGATCAAGATAAGAATCTGCGACACCATGGGATACGGCGTTCCCTACCCGGGGGCGGCGCTTCCCCGCGCCGTGGACAAGTGGGTCCGGGCCATGACTGACGAAGCGGGCGTGCCCGGCGAATGCCTGGAATGGCACGGCCACAACGACTTCCACAAGGTTCTGGTAAACGCGGTCACTGCCTGGAATCACGGCTGCTCTGCGGCGAACGGCACCCTGCTCGGGTTCGGCGAGCGGACCGGCAACCCGCCGGTGGAAGGACTGGTTATCGAGTACCTTTCCCTGCGGGGGAACAGGTTAGGGGCGGACACCACGGTCATAACCGAGATCGCTGAGTACTTCGACAAGGAACTGGGGGTCTACATTCCTTCCAACTATCCTTTCGTGGGCGAGGAGTTTAACACCACCAGCGCGGGCATCCATGCCGACGGCGCCATCAAGAACGAGGAAATCTACAACATTTTTGATACCGCCAAGATACTTAACCGGCCCATGAGGGTCATCATCAACGACAAGTCGGGCGTGGCCGGTATAACCTACTGGTTGAACGATTACTTGGGCCTCAGAGGAGAAGACAGGATAAGCAAACGCCATCCAGGGGTTATAGCACTCCATCAGAAGATCAAGGAGCAGTACGAGCAGGGCCGGGTAACGTCCATGTCGCAGAAGGAAATGCGCCAGCTCGCCGCCCGGTACCTTCCCCAATACTTCGTGTCCCACTTCGACCGGCTCAAGAAACACGCCGAGCACCTGGCCATGGAGCAGGTCGAACAAATCATCGAAACCGACGACCTGCGCAGCATGGAAGCGGAAAGGATCGAGCCGGCGCTGGCCGGGCTTTTGAAGGACAGCCCTTATATCCAGTACGCCTACGTGGTGGACCTGGACGGAAAGCTGCGGACCCGTCCGGTAACCCACCCGGGGGACAAGCACGCTTTTTCCGACGAGGTCATAGGCAGCGACTACTCGAACCGGCAGTGGTTCAAGACGGCGTTGGAGGACGGCAAGGTCCATGTAACCGATTTTTACACCTCCCGGATAACCAACCGCTTGTGCGTTACCGTGTCCGGGCCGATCCTGGACCGGGAAGGGGCCGAAATCGCGGGGGTGCTGGGAGTGGACATGATGTTCGAAGAGCTGCTCCGCTATGACGAGCAGCTCCAGGACGAAAAGGACAACGAGTAAACAAAGAGTAAACAAACTGTTATACTAAAAAAGGCGCTTTCAGTTCCGAGGACATAAAGCTCTGTTCCAAACAGAAGGCCAGGCCGCCTGCGGAGAGAGACGCCGTTAATCAAAAGCACCGGTAAAAACTGCATGACGGGGCCTCTCGATCATGAGCTTATATGACCTGAAACCCGACGTACTAAAAGAGGGCAGCCTGGAGACCTGTCCTCCCATAACCCTCCTGGGCGCTCTGTTCGCCTCCCGGAAAACCGGACAGCTCGAACTGCGTAGTCCCGCTAAAACAACCACCATATTCCTCTTTAACGGCATTCCGGTGAACGTTTCCACTACAGGAGCAGGCGCCGCCCTTCTTGATCTCGCGGCAAAGGACAAAAAGCTCTCCAGCGAAGACATACTGCAAGTCAAGCAACTGGCCCGTGACAAAGACATGGATTACGAACAATGCCTGAAGATGGTCTGTGAGGTTTCCGAAAGCCGGCTTTACTACTACAAGGCCCTTGCCGCAAGACAGACCATCATAGAAGCCGTCGGCATGAGGTCCGGGAAATACGGATTCACCAAGTCAGACGACGGGTTTGCGGAAATCGAGATGTTCGACTTGAATCCCTTGGATATCATTTACGAGGGGATGGTCAGCTTTCATCTGACCGATCTCTTCCAGGAAATCTACCGGCTTGGGGAAGAAAAAGTCATGCTGAACAAGGAGCTGAAAGACCACTTCCTTTTGCCCGCCCCCTTGTTTGAAAAAAGTCATATCCTTGATTTTTTCCAAAACGAGGTAAAGCTGAAAAAAGCCGTCAACATATTTCAGGAAGAGATGCAGGACATAAACCTCGCTCTTTACGCACTCTATCTTCTGATCGTAACCCGCGTTCTTACCTTCGTAAGCAGGCCGGTTTCCGAAACGGAAAGGGAGGGAAAAGAACCATCGAGGGAAGCACCTTTTGAAACAGCGCCCATGCCCGAGGACGGCCATGCCAGGGCAGGCGGCCGGGAAGCAGAAGACAAGCGTGCCGCGGACACCGGCGAGGAAATCTCTACCGACTACATCATAACAAGGTCAGTAAAAGAGGAAGTGTCCGTGCCGGAGAAGGATTGCCGGCCCGGCCCGAAGCACGATTTTTCCGGCCACGAGAGGAAGCCGGCAAAAGGCGGGACCGCGGAAAAGCCGTTTGATGTCGAATCCCCAAAATTAAAAAGTACGCCGGCCCGGCCTCCCGAAGACGGGCCCGACCCAAAAGAGGGTGAAAGAGAAAAAAGGGCACAAGAGGTAAAGCGGACCGTGGAAGCCGAGAAAGAACGCATTGATATGGCGTTGAACCTCTATGATCTTTTGGGAGTAAGCCTGGAGGAAGAAGCCGAAGGGATAGTGGAGGCTTACACCGACCGGAGGCGGCGACTGGAAGAGCTGGAAGTCAACTCCGACACTCCCCAAGAGCTTCTCGACATGCTCCAGGAAGTGTTCACCAGGTTGGAAGAGGCTTATTACGTGCTGGTGGACCCGGACAAGAGGTTCGAGTACGAAAAGGGCCTGGCTGAAGCGGAAGAGGAAAGAGCGTACAAGATGCCTTTGAGGGTTTCCCTGGCGCAGAAGATGCACGAGCGGGGAAAGTGGTACATGAAGCACAACTGTCCCGGCCACGCCAGAGAGTTTTTCTCGCGGACACTCGATTTGAACGCCAAAGAGGCAGAGTATTACACGGACCTGGGCTGGGCCATCTTTCGCGCCCGGGAGGGGGGCCGGGAGGCCAAGGATTATCTATACTCGGCCCTGAAGATAGACCAAGGACTTACAAAGGCCTATTATTACCTCGGCGTCATAGCCAAGCAGGAAAGCGACTATGAACAGGCGGAAGAGATGTTCAACAAGGCTCTCGAGCTCGATCCGGAGGAGCCCTCCGTCCAAAGGGAGCTCGCCTATCTGAACCAGAAAAGAAAGCAGACAGGCATCTGGCAGAAAATCTTTGGAGCGAAACAATAAGAAGATTCCAGGAGCCGGCCCGCTTTTCTTGTATCCCTCGACTTGAAACTCGCCCCGCTCTGTGGCATTCCTGTAAAAAACCCGGACAACAGAGAAGACAAAATTGCCGGGACAAGAACCTGTAAAGGAGTAATCCGGAAATGAGTGATGAAGCGCAGAAGTTTGAAGAGATCAAGAACAAGATCAAGTGGAACGACAACGGCTTAGTGCCGGC
>JAWOBU010000279.1:0-9259 GCA_046484135.1 bacterium | reverse complement strand
CATCCAGAAAGCGCGAGCCGTAGTCAATTCCCTCGATGTACATGATGATTACCTTGGTCAACGGGTCCGCGCCGAAGTACTCCAGCACCTGGTCGCAGGTAACCACCGCCTCGTTGCCGGAGCCCACGAACCGGCTGATGCCAAGGCCGGCGCTCGCCGCCCATCCCAGAAGCTGGACCCCCAGGTTCCCGGACTGGGAAAGAAAAGCCACGTGCCCGGAAGGCGGATGAGTGAAAGAGCCCATGGGAAAAAGGCTGGTCGGAGGAGAGCAGATGCCCATAGTGTTGGGGCCGATTAAACGAATGCCGTAAGAGCGGGCCTTTTCAATCAGCTTTTGCTCCAGTTCCTTGCCTTCTTCGCTCATCTCGGAAAAACCCGACGAAATCAAGACCACGTTCCGGGTGCCGATCTCCGCGCACTCATCCAGGACGCCCCCCACCGCGGGAGCGGGAACGGTGATCGCCACCAGGTCCACCGGGCCGCCCACCTCCCGGAGGCTCTTGTAAGTGGGAAGCCCCTGGATCGAGTCCTCTTTGGGATTGATCATGTAAAGATCGCCCTGGAAACCGCCCATCACCAGGTTCATGGGTATAATATAGCCCCATTTGCCCAGCCCGTTGCTGGCGCCCACCACGGCCACGGAGCGTGGATTGAAAAGCGGCTCCCAGTCGGAAACTATCTCTTCGGCTCTTCCCATTTCAACTCACCCTGCTTTCAAGAAGCTTTGCTTTCTTGTTTCTACTTTTTCCGGTAAAGGTCGGCCAGGGCCGCGGCCCCCATGGCCACCGCGTCGTCTCCCAGTTGGGACTTCACTATCTTTACGTGCCGGGCGGAAAGGGAGACCGCTTTTTGGTCTATCTTTTCCCTGATGCTTTTCAGAAGACCGGGGTTTCCGGTAACCACTCCTCCGCCCAGCACGATCCGGTCGGGGTTCAGAAGACTGGTCAGGTTGGCGCACAGTATTCCCAGTGCCTCGACCGCTTCCTTCCACACGTTCATAGCCTGTGCGTCGCCTGCCTCTGCTGCCTGACGGATCACCCGGGTGTTTATCTTTTCCAGGTCTTCTCCCACCAGCCGTTTGATCTCGGGGGACGCGCCGCGTTTTACCGCCCGCCTCATGCGCCGCTCCATGGGCATGCCCCCGCCATAGGCCTCGTAACAGCCCCGCTTGCCGCAGTCGCATTTCAGACCATGCGGCTTGAAGATCATGTGGCCGACCTCCCCCGCGGTGCCGGTGCCGCCTTCCACCAGCTTGCCGTTGGTTACCACTCCCCCTCCGATTCCGGAGCCCACGAAGATGGCCACCATCTCCTGGGCCTGTTGCCCGGCCCCGTAACAGAACTCGCCCCAGGCCGCGGAGTTCACGTCATTGGCCATGTAAACCGGCCGCTTGAGCCGGTCCTGCATGAGCTTCTTGAAAGGAACGTTGTACCAGTGCAGGTTGGGAGAGATGTCAATGACCCCGGTATGGGGGTTCGAGAACCCGGCGATCCCCACCGCCACCGCTTCCACCTCCGAAGGCTTTATCTTCTGGGACCTCATGAGCTCTTCCACCGCATGGGAGGACCTCTCCACTATGGGCTCCGGCCTTTTATCGCTGTCCGTCCTGATCTTTTCCCGGGCGATGATCTCGCCGTTCTTGCTGATCATCAATATCTTGGTTTTGGTGGCTCCTATATCCAGTCCGATCCTTACCTGCATGTCTACTCCTCTTCGTCCCCTTCTTTCTGACCGGGCATCCGCTTTTTTATCTCGTTTATAAAGTCGCTGCCGCTGTAAAGTCCGTCCTCCGGCTCTTCGTGGGCCAGGACCATGCCTGCGGAGATGATGATCTTGAAGGCCTGCTCCACTGTAATGTTCACGTCAATGATATCCTTCTCCGGCAGCATGAGCAAGAAGCCGGAGGTAGGGTTGGGGGTTGTGGGAACGAAAACACTGGTGAGACTCTGGCCCGACTTCTCGGAAAAGATAACGTCCGCCTTCCTGCTCACGAACCCGAGACTCCAGCTCTCCCGGCGGGGATACTCGATTATGACCACCCGGCTGAAGTTGCCCTTGCCCGAAAAGATGGCCTGTAAAAGCTGCTTCACCGCGGAGTAGACCATACCCATCAAGGGAATCTGACCCACCAGCCGCTCGCCCACCCCGATGATCCAGTTGAATAAACGAAGCTTGGTGATCATGCCGACCAATGCAATCAAAAACAACAGAACGGCCATCACCACCGCGAATTCCCCAATCCGCAGTACTCTGTCATCAATGGTAGACGCGATCCATTCCGGCAGGTACTTGGAAAGCCTCTCGAAGAGAAAGTCCAGTTCGGCATAGATGAGCTGTAAGAGCTTGATCAGAACGTAAAGCGACACCAAAAGCGGGATCACCACCAGGAGACCGGAGAAGAAATTGATCTTCAGAAAACCTTTGACCTTTTGCCACTTGCTCATGGGATATTCACCGCTTTCCGACCGATGTCGGATTGAAAGATACAGGAGTGTTGGTATGTTCAGGACCGCATGCCGCTACGCCATCAGGCTATTATAGCCGAAAGGTCCTTCCGTTTAAATATAAGAAGGACCCCTCTTCGTTTTTTGATTGACAAGGCCTTGTGGGGTGCTTACATATTTATATTAGTAATCAGTACTAAGTGATAAAGGGAGAAGGGATATTGGGCCGTAAAGAATTCAGCCGCATGACGGAGCAGAGGAGGGTGATTATCGAGGAGCTGGACAAGAACCGGACTCACCCCACCGCGGACGAGGTGTTCGAGAAGGTCCGGGCGCGGCTGCCGCGGATCAGCCTGGGCACGGTCTACCGGAACCTGGAGACACTCGCGGACCAGGGAAAGGTAATGAAGATCGAGGTGCCGGCCGGTCCCATGCGCTTTGATGCCCGGACCGAGGAGCACTCTCACATCAGGTGCAAAAGCTGCGGCCGGGTGGATGACATCGAGGTGGACAACGGCGAGGACTTAAAAAAACGCGTCCGGCCCCCCCTG
Organism: bacterium; assembly: GCA_046484135.1. Lineage (GTDB taxonomy): Bacteria > RBG-13-61-14 > RBG-13-61-14 > RBG-13-61-14 > DATKZS01 > CAYQTK01. The sequence continues at coordinate 6,264 of JAWOBU010000279.1, read as the reverse complement.
GACTATGAAGTGCTGGAGTGCCGCCTGGAAGTGGTGGGCCTCTGTCCCCGCTGCCGGTCGGAGAACAAATAAAGAATGAAACCAAGAAAGAGCGCCAGCATCTATACACCTGCAACTGTTCCAGCCGGGACTCATTAAAAGAATAAAAGAGAGGAGACTCATGGACAAGCTCAAAGACGCTTTACACCAAGCGTACACGGGCGAAGCCAAAGCCGCCCTGCGGCTTAAGGTCTACGCCCGGAAGGCGGAGAAGGAAGGCTACCCCCAGATCGCCAAGCTCTTTCGCGTCATCTCCCGCTCGGAGGAAATCCACGGCGAGCGGGGCCTGCGCCTGTTAAAGGAGATCAAGGACACCGAGCAGAACCTTTCCGACAGCTTCGAGTCGGAGACCAAGGTGGCGGAGGTCGCCTATGACAATTTCATCAAGCTCGCTGACGAACAGGACAATAAAGTCGCGGCCACGTACTTCACCCAGTCGCGCGACGTGGAGGACTTCCACGCCAAGCTCTACAAGGAGGCCATGAACAACATGATGGAAGAGCGCGAGACCACCTATTACATCTGCGAGGTCTGCGGATACCCCTCCGACGGGGTCCTTCCGGACGAGTGCCCGGTGTGCGGGGCCAAAAGCGACCAGTTTACCGAGTTTAAGTAAATAAGGAGGACAAACAATGCTGAGCGAAAAAATGGAGAAGGCCATTAACGACCAGATCAACGCCGAACTTTACTCCTCGTACCTGTACCTTTCCATGGCCGCCTACTTCGCGGACATCGGGCTGCCCGGCTTCAACAACTGGCTCAAGGTCCAGGCCCTGGAGGAGCTTTACCACGCCATGAAGTTCTTCGACTACGTCTCGGGAAGAGGCGGCAAGCCGGTGCTGGAGGCCGTGGACAAGCCTCCCGCCAAGTGGGAGTCTCCCATCGCCGCGGTCGAGAACATCCTCGAGCACGAGAAAAAGGTCACCGGGCTCATCAACAACCTGGTGGACGTGGCCATAAAGGAGAGCGACCATGCCACCAACAACTTTCTCCAGTGGTACGTGGCCGAGCAAGTCGAAGAGGAGGAATCCGCGGAAGAGCTCGTCCAGAAGCTGAAGCTCGCCGGCGAGCAGGGAAACGGGCTATTGATGATAGACCGCGAGCTGGCCGCGCGGCCCTTCAAGGTCCCGGCGGACATAAGCATCCCGCTCATGAACCAGGCCGGAGGAGCGTAAAAAGGCTGTTGTTCTTCGAGCCCTCAAGCTTTTTAAGGTCAGACCGAAAGGAGAAGGCCCATGAAGATAGCCCTGATCGCTTTTAACGGAGAGTCCATGTGCTTTGTCCATGTTCTGTTGAACGCCATGGACATGAAAGAAAAGGGACACGAGGTGACAGTGGTAATCGAGGGATCGGCAACCGCGCTCGCAAAAGACCTGCACGAAAATCCGGACAAACCCATAGCGCCCATGTACAAGAAAGCAAAGGAGCAGGGCCTTATAGGCTGCGCCTGCCAGGCCTGCTCCCAAAAGACCGGCGCCCTCGAGTCGGTCAAAGAGCAGGGAATCGAGCTGTGCAGCGAAATGAACGGCCATCCCAGCCTGGCTCGCCTCATGGAAGACGGCTTTAAAGTGCTCGTATTTTGAAAGAGGGAGGAGACATGGAACTTCCGGGCTTTTCCCTGGACATGGCGTCGCTCACGGAATCTCCGAGACCCGAGACCGGCGAAACCTATGACGTCCTCATCCTGGGCGGAGGGCCCGCGGCCATGAGCGCAGCCGTTTACGCCGCCCGCAAGCTTTTGAAGACCGCTGTCCTTACCAAGGACTTCGGTGGACAGATGCTCGAGACCTCCGAGGTCGAGAACTGGCTGGGAATACAGAGCATCCACGCCAGGGACCTCGTCTCCCAGTTCGAGGATCACGTGAAGTCCTTTGACGTGCCCATACTCGAAGGAACCTCCATAACCGGCATAAAAAAACAAGACGACCTGTTCAAGGTGTCCATGGATAATGGAGAGACCTATACCGGAAGAACCGTGATACTCACCACCGGAAAAAGACACCGCCACCTCGGAGTGCCCGGCGAAAAGGAGTTCGCGGGAAAAGGCGTGGTCTACTGCGCAACCTGCGACGCGCCTTTTTTTCGCGACAAAAAGGTGGTCATAGCCGGAGGCGGAAACTCCGCGTTCACCACTGCGCTGGACCTCTTGAAAGCGAACGCCGCGGTAACGCTCGTGAACTTCATAAAAGGCTGGCAGGCGGACGGCTTCATCCAGGAGCAGCTCGAAAAGTACGAGCACGTTTCGTTCTACGACAACCACGAGCTGAAGGAAATCCGGGGGTCGGAAAAGGTCGAGGCGGCAACCATAAAAAACCGCGAGACCGGCGAGGAGCGGGACCTCGAGGCCCAAGGTGTCTTCGTCGAGATCGGTCTTTCCCCCAACTCCGAGCTGGTAAAGGACCTGGTGGAAACCAACGAGGCCGGAGAGATAGTGGTGGGCTGCGCCTGCGAGACCAGCCTCGACGGCTTCTTTGCCGCGGGGGACGTAACCACTGTGCCCCACAAACAGATCATCATAAGCGCCGGGGAAGGAGCAAAGGCCGCCTTGTCAGCCTACTCCTACCTGGTCAGAAAATTCCAGCTATAAGGAGCGTTTCATGTCCGTGATAGACAAAAAACAGAAAAAGCAGTTAAAGGAGCTCTTCGAAAAAGTCCAGCGCGACGTTAACGTGCTGTTGTTCACCCAGGAGTTCGAGTGCCGGCACTGCAAGACCACCCGGGAGATGCTGGAGGAGGTCTCCGAGCTGAGCGAAAGGATAAAGCTAGAGGTTCTGGACTTCGTGAACGATGCTTCCGAGGCCGAGAAATACGGCATAGACCGGATTCCCGCCATCGTGATAAAGGATGACAAGGATTACGGCATCCGCTTTTTCGGTGTGCCCGCGGGGTACGAGTTCACCACCCTGATCGAGGACATCTTGATGGTTGCCAAAGGCGATCCCGGCCTTTCAAAGGACGCGCTGGAAGAGGCCGCACAAATAAACGAAAAGGTAAACCTCGAAGTCTTCATATCTCCCACCTGCCCGGTCTGTCCCAATATGGTAAAGGCGGCCCACAAGCTGGCCATGGCCAGTGACAACGTAACAGCAGCCATGGTCGAGGCGACCGAGTTTCCCCATCTCATCCAGAAGTACGATGTGCAAGGGGTTCCGCATACCATGATCACGGAGGAGTACGGCTTTGTGGGAGAGGTAGACGTAAAACAGCTCGCAACCGAAATCCTGGTGGCGCTCGGAAAGAAGCCGGCGGAAGAGTCCGAGTTCCTGCAGGAGCACGAGCACCACCAACACGAGCAGGAAGCTTGAAAACGCCAATGAGTAAAGGGGGAAAACCATGAGCGATCCCGAGAGGCTTAAACAGTGGCTCGACACGGCCATGGACATGGAAAGAAAAGGCAAAGACTTCTACGACAAGGCCATGAATGAGGCCGGCAACGACCTGGCACGCGATGTCTTCCGGATGCTCGGCGAAGAAGAGATCGTGCACATGGACCGGATCAACCGCATCTACGACGCCGTGAAAAAAGAAGGGACCTTTACCGACACCTGGAAGGAATGTGTCCCCAAGCACGACGACCTGGTAAGCATCTTCCGCGACATGGCCAAAAAGTACGGCAAAGAGATACCAAGCACCGACTCCGATGTAAGGGCCCTCGAGATGGGTATAGACTTCGAGTCCCAGAGCGTGAAGTTCTACCGGGACCGGCTCGGCGAGGCGCAGAGCGAACAGGAAAAGGAGTTTCTCGAGAAGATGGTAAAGGAGGAGAAGTCCCATCACGACGCTTTCGCGGACATGAAGTTCTATCTTTCCGATCCCGCCGGCTACTTCCGGGAGATGGAAAGAGGCCAACTGGACGGGGCCTGAACGAGAGAGGACGCCTTTTATGACTGTCTTGAACCTGATCATAGCCGGGGAGGCCGGACAGGGCCTGCTCACCATTGGCGAGATACTGACCAGAACCCTGGTGCGCCACGGCCTTTACGTGTGCGTGAACCAGGACTACCAGTCCCGCATCAGGGGAGGAAACAACTCCTTTGCCATAAAGGTCTCGGACACCAATGTACAAGCGCCTGCGGAGACCTTTGACGTGCTGGTGGCTTTGAACCAGGAAAGCGTGGACATCTATAAACAAAGATTAAACCAAGGCGGAATCATCATCGCCGACGCCGACCTGGAAGCGACTGACCCTGCCGTCCGCGTGCCCTTTTCCGACCTGGGAGAGAAAAAGTACACCAATGTCGCGGCCGCAGGCATAGCGGGAGTGGCGGTCGGGCTTGATACGTCGGTGCTGTCCCAGACCGTTCACGACCACTTTAAAAAACCCGAGCTCGCGGACAAGAACCAGGAGGTCCTGGACAAGGCAATTGAGTGGGCCCGCGAGAACGCCTCGGAAAAAACGGGAAAGCTTTCGAAGACCTCCCGAGGCGAGCGACTCATGATGAGCGGGAACCAGGCCATAGCCCTCGGAGCCATGAGCGCAGGCGTGAAGTTCTACTCCTTTTACCCCATGACCCCGGCGACCTCCATCGCGCTCGCCCTTATAAAATACGCCGAGAAAACCGGCATAGTGGTCGAGCAGGCGGAGGACGAGATAGCCGCCATCAACATGGCGCTCGGGGCCTCGTTCGCGGGAGCGCCCGCCATGACCGGGACCTCGGGCGGAGGCTTCGCCCTCATGGTGGAGGGACTGAGCCTGGCCGGCATGACCGAGACTCCGGTGGTCATCGCGCTCGCGCAAAGGCCGGCGCCGGGAACCGGCCTGCCCACCCGCACCGAGCAGGCGGACCTCGAGTTCGCCCTTCATGCCGGACACGGCGAGTTCCCCCGCGCAGTGCTCGCGCCCGGCACGCCCGAGCAATGTTTCGAGCTTACCAGGAAAGCCTTCCACCTGGCGGAGAAGTACCAGGGACCGGTCATAATTATGACCGACCAGTTTTTGGCCGACTCCTACCGCGCGGTCGAGCCTTTTGACCTGGAAAGCGCCGAGCCGGTCACCGTGGGCAACAGCGGAGAAGATGACCCGGACTATAAAAGGTACCGGTTTACTGACAATGGAGTTTCTCCCCGCCGCATCCCCGGCTGGAGCAGGAGCCTGGTGGTTGCTGACAGCGACGAGCACTTCGAGGACGGCCACATCACCGAGGACCACGAAGTCAGAACAAACATGGTGGACAAAAGGCTGAACAAGCTGGAAGGACTGAAAAGCGAGATCGTTCCCCCCGACTACGAGGGAGAGGAAAACCCTGAGCTCCTTCTTCTCACCTGGGGCTCCACCATCGGCGCGGTACGGGAGGCAGCGGACAAGCTGAAAAGCGAAGGCGAAAAGGTGGCGACCCTGCACTTCTCACAAGTATGGCCGATCGTGCCCGAACAGTTCACCGGATACATTGAAAATGCAAAACGGGTGGTGTCAGTGGAAGGAAACGCCACCGCCCAGATGGCAAGGCTCTTAAGAAGAGAGAGCGGCATCGAGATAAAAGAGCACGTCTTAAGATACGACGGGCTTCCCGTAACCCCCGAGCAGATACTCCGCGACACCGGCAAGGCTTGAAGGGAGACACCATGGTACAAGTGGAAGACTTTGGAAACTACGAAACCGCCTGGTGCCCGGGCTGTGGAAACTTCAGCCTGTTAAAGGCGGTCAAGCAGGCGCTTGCCCAAACCGGGATCGAACCGCACCAGGCGCTCTTCGTCTCCGGCATCGGGCAGGCAGCCAAGGCGCCTCATTACATGAACGTGAACCTCTTTAACGGACTGCACGGAAGGGCCCTGCCGGTGGCCACTGCTGCCAAGCTCGCCAACCCCGATCTCGCGGTGATCGCGGAGAGCGGGGACGGCTGCAACTACGGCGAAGGAGGAAACCACTTCCTGGCAGCCATCCGTAGAAACCCCGACCTCGCGCTTCTCGTACACAATAACCAGGTCTACGGACTCACCAAGGGACAAGCAAGCCCGACCTCGGACCAGGGCTTCGTCACCAAGACCCAGCCGCGCGGAATGCCCAGCCAGGCCTTCAACCCGCTCGCGGTCGCGGTGGCCATGAAAGCCGGCTTTGTGGCCCGCGGCTTCGTGGGAGAGACAGACCATCTCGCGGGCCTCATCCAGCAGACCATCGAGCATCCCGGATTCGCGCTGGTGGACATACTCCAGCCCTGCGTATCCTTCAACAACGTGAACACCTTCAAGTTCTACAAGGACAGGAGCGAAAAGATAGAAAACCACGAC
>JAWOBU010000098.1:0-31638 GCA_046484135.1 bacterium | reverse complement strand
TGCCAGGCGGTCGAGCTCCTCGTCGAACACCGCCTGGGTCTGGCCGGGATGGGCCTCGTACGGCTTCACCCGGCACCTTTGTTTAAGGAGTATATCAGAGGCCACGAAAAGTTTCCATATCTTTTTGCGCAGTGCGTCCGGCAGTCCCTGGTAAGAGTTGAGAGACGAAGGCGCGAGTATGGCCAGGTCCTTGAACCCCAGCGAGTCCAGGATGAGCCGGTGCTTCAAGGCGTACTGGCCGAACCGGCAGGGCCCGCTGGCGGTGGCCATGAAAAAGGCGTGCTTGGAAGGGTCGGCGTCCTCCTCCCGGAGCTTGTCCATCAGCGCGCCGATGGTGGTAACCGTGGGCAGGCACTCGTTGCCCGAGGTCAGGGCCCGGCCGGTCTCGAACGACTGGTCCGTCTCCACCGGCAACACCCGGGCGTCGTAGCCGAAGCTCCGGAAAGCCGCCGCCCCCAGGGTCGCGCCCGTGGTGTGCATGTTGGGTATCCAGATTTTCCTGCGCTTGAACTCGTCGTCCGTGCGCTTGGGAAAGGAGACCTCGGGAAACCGGTCCACCTTCTCCGCGTTTTTCACCACGTCCAGGAAAGCCTCGATCCGGGTGATGTATCCCGCGTCCGCGTCGTGCTCGTCCAGGCCCAGGATGAGAAGCGGCTTTTCTCCGGAAAGGTGCTCGGAGTAGGTCTCGATAAAACTGTCCGGACCGCAACTGAAGTTGGTGAAGTAGACCGGGTAGAGCCGGTCGTGATGCCGGTACTTCTTCATGGCGTGGATGATCCGCTGGGGGTAGCTCCAGTAGATGTTCTCGAACTCCTCTCCCAGCTCCGAGGGGTCGAAGGGAAGGAAGTCCACCGGCACCACGGTGTGGCCCCGCTCCGCGATCTTCATCACCAGCCCCAGGTTGATGCCGGGATCGCAGGTGTTGTATGGACGGCCCAAGACCAGGATGGCGGGCTTTTCCTCGGTCTCGATCTCGGAAAGCGCCTTCTCGCCCTCCTTCATGCAGGAGGACTCGAACTCGCGCTGCGACTCGAGCGCGGCCTTCCACGCCTTCCTGACCTCTTTTTCGCTGCGGCCCAGACGCGGGCCCACCTTCTCGAAGAGCTCTTTCGCCTGCTTCTTGTCCTTCCAGCGAAGGTCCATGACCGGCGCAATCAGCCGGGAAGGATCAACCCCGTGCAGCTCGAGCGCGGTGCGCACCAGGGACGGGTATGACTGGACGTAGGGACAGAACAGAGCGTTCGAGGTGTACTGATTGGGACGGTTCGACACGGTGTAGGGAATGAACACGTACTCCGCGTCCGTGTTCTCGAACGCATAGCGGGCATGGCCGAGCGCGGCCTTGACCGGGAAACAGAAGTCGCCTCCCGCTATCTCCGCGCCCATGACCTTGATCTCCGAGTTCGTAACCGGCGTTTCCACCGCCTTGTAGCCGAGCTCTCCGAAGAACCTCCTCCACAGGGGAAGGTAAGTATGCATGGCCAAAGAGCGGGGTATGGCCACCCGGGGAGCGTCGTCGGGAAGGTCTACTTTGCCGGTGTTAGCGAGCAGTTTTTTCCGGGCCCGGAAGAGCCGGAACTCGTGGTTCACCTTTTTCTTCTCGCCCGGCTCCCTGCCACACATGTAGCCCCAGGAAGGCTCTTCGGAAAGTCCCTCCACCTGCGCAAAGGTTATCTCGCACTTGTTGGAACACTGCTCGCACCGCTCGCTTCGAAGCTCGATCTTGCGGCGGGACAGGTCCAGCCCGTGGAACCGGGAGGCGCCCTCCCCTTTCTCCTCCATGAGCTCGCGGGCCAGCAGCGCCGCGCCCCAGGCGCCCATGACGTGCGCGTAAGGAGACACCACCATCTCCACGCCCAGGAGGTTCTCGAAGGCGGCCACCAGACCCGGGTTCCGAGCGGTCGCGCCCTGGAAGAAAATCTTGTTCTCCGAGTAGTACTTGTTGCCCACCACCTTGTTGAAGTAGTTCTGGACCACCGAGTACATGACCGCGGCCATGGCCTCCTCCCGCGTGTAGCCGGCCCGCAAAAGACGGTTTACGTCCTGCTCCATGAACACCGTGCACCGGTCCGAGGTGTGGGGAGGGCTGATGCTCATGACCTTGTCGCCCACTTCGTCTACCGTGAAACCGAGCTTCCGGGCCTGCTCCTCCACGAACGAGCCGGTGCCCGCGGCACACACGTAGTTCATGGCAGCGTCCCGGATGTGTCCGTTCCTGGTCCGCATGTACTTCGAGTCCTGCCCGCCGATCTCGAAGATGGTGTCTATCTCGGGGTCCACGTGCATGGCGCCTTTAACGTGGCAGGATATCTCGTTTACGATGTCGTCCGCGCCTATCACCAGTCCCACCATCTTCCGGCCCGAGCCGGTGGATACGCATCCCCTGATGTCGAACTCGACCCCCCGGCGGGAACCCAGCTCGATAAGAGCGTCAAACAGCCTGCGGGTCGCGCCGATGGGGTCTCCCGCGGTCTTTCGGTACACATCGCATAGGACCTGGCCGGAGGGGTCGGTCAAAAGCAGCTTGGTGCTGGTGCTGCCCACGTCCACTCCCATGTAACAGGACACCTTGCCCGCGGGAAGCCGGGTTACCCGGACCTCGCTGTCATTGTCGTCTGTGTAGCTCTCCTCGACCTCCCAGGAAGGATACCTGGTGCGGTGGAGATCGAGCCGCGGCCGGGTGGAAAGCTCCGCGCCCTGCTCCCTGCTCCTCTTCTCGGAAAGGTTCTGGAAAAATTCGGGCGGGACCTCGGTGGAGGCCAGGCTTGCGGCGCCGATGGCGCCGGCCAGGTGCGAGTCCGGGATGCTCCGGACCTGGTCGCCGTAAATCTGCTGGAGACGGCGCATGATCTCCGGGTTCCGGGCCACGCCGCCGATCACCGCGGTGGGGCCTATCAGGGGCCTGCCCTTCAAAAGAGTAGACAAAAGTGTCCGCACCATGCCCTGGCAAAGGCCGATCCAGCACTCCTGCCGGGTCCGGCCGTCCTGCTGGTGATGGATAAGGTCGGACTTGGCGAACACGGCACAGCGGGTCGCGATATGGGGCGGGTCCTCCATAGTGGGGTAGGACTCGAGCTCAGCGTACTCGACCCCCAGCCGGGTCGCCTGCTCGTCCAGAAAAGAGCCGGTGCCCGCGGCGCAAAGCGAGTTCCGGGTCATGCCCTCGAACTCGCCCGAGCCGGTAAGCCGGATCAGGGTTACGCTGGCGCCGCCTACGTCCATGATGTTTCTCACCTCGGGGAACACCCTCCGGACCGCTTCCACCTGGGCCCGGACCAGGTCCACCGGCTCCACCTCGAGCTGGTCCCCGATCTGCTCCGCCAGCGAACCTGTAAGCCCGACCCGAAGGGGCACGCCGTTCAAAAGCCCGGACACCGTCTCCCGCAAAGCCCGCACCGGGTGACCGTGATGGGCCACGTACCGGGTCTCGGGAGCGCCGTTTCCATGGTCCAGGCAAATCTTCAAGTAAAGACTGCCCGCGTCAATCCCCAGGGCAGGGCTGATTTCATCTGTCATAAGTATCACCTCGGAAAAAGTTGCGGCGGGGGGAACTATTCCCGGCCCGTCCGGTTTGCTCGACTGGAGATATGCTGTAACCGTCTCCTAGACTGACGTGTCAGTACAGTTATTAAGATAGAACTATTAAGCCTCCCTGTCAAGGGAATACCCATTGGGAATTTCCCCCCTTCTTCAGGGACCAAACAGCTTCAGTTGAGGGTGAGGCAGAGGAGCAGGGCTGGACGGAAAACTCGGGTTAAAACGCGGCCCGGTCGCATCGGAGAGGCCGGGCCGCGTTTATGCCGAAAAAGTTTTTAATGTGGCGCGTGCTCAGGAGGCTCGGGATGCTCGGGATGCTCTGGATGCTCTGGCCGCACGGGCCGCGGATGCTCTTTTTTGGGCGCGCGCTCTGTTACCATCTTCCATCCGCGGGCTTCGAAGGCTTTCCCGTTCACCTTGCCGTCCTTGTCCAGCGTGCCGTTTGCCTTGAAGATACGTTTCAGGCCGGGCGACTGGGCGTCGTACCACTCCTGGGTGGTCATCTCGGACGGGTCCAGGTTTTCATGGTTTCCTTCAAAGGGCACATAGTCAACGTTGTCTATTACGGGCTCGTAGTCTTCGTAGCCGAGGCGCATGCCCTTTACCGTGTAGTCGAACTCGTAACTCCCGGTTCCACCCATCAGCTCGACCACTGTGAAGCCGGCGTTGCCGCTTTCCACCACGGCAAGACCCAGAGACTCCGCTGACCTTGGCGTGAGCTGCACCATCACCGGATGCTCCGGGCTGGTGACCTTTCTGAAGTGGTCGGGAAGTGTGATCTCCGCCATGCCGTTTACGAGCTCGCCCCGGCTCGCAAGGTATGTCACGTTCTCGCCTGATTCCACGGTGACATAGGCGATGGATTTTTCCGGGTCCTCGGGGTCCGGGTTCACCCAGTTCTTGGTCCCGCTGAAAACGTACAAGCCGTAAGCGGTCCCCGATGGAGCGCTGGCAGAACCGTACAAACCGTAGGCGTTGCCGGTTCCGTCCTGATATGCCGTTCCGCGCACGCCATAGCTAGCATAAGTGCCGTAACCGTGGGCTATTGCACTAATGCCGTAAGCGGAGTTCGACGAGTAACCATAAAATCTTCCGCCGTAGCGGGAGCTTGTATCACTCGATTTTCCGCATTCTGCGTTAATGCCATGTTGCATAGTTCCCAGTCTAGCGTAATAATCGTACGGGTACCGGCTGTTGGCGGCCAGTAACGGGTAATTGTCGGCCTCGGCATACACCCCGTAATGGTCGGCTTCGGCATACACCCCGTAATGCGTCCCTGTGCCCTCGGAGGACGCGTTGAAATATCCTCCGTATGCGTCATCCACGGTCATATTTTGAGCGGAGCCGTACACTCCCTGGATGTCGCCCGAGCCGGCCCCCTTGTAAGCATAACCGTACAGACCACGGACATTTCCGGAGGATGAATTACCAGCGTTCCCATAAACCCCGTAAGTCGAGTTCACGCTGTAGCCGTTAGCCAGCCCGGAAACGCCGTAAGCGGTGCCCTGGCTGGAAGCTATAAATCGTCCGCCGTAACGGACTCCGGTCTCGTCCGAGTTCCCGCTCTTTCCGTAAACCCCGTAGATAAGAGAGCCCAGATACCCGTAGTGGTCATCAGGGTCACTGGCGAGCCGACCTATCACGCCGTAGTTGTTCCCGTACATATAGGCCCCGTAGTAGGGCGCCGAGGCCGCCTCGTTTGCGATGCCGTAACTCGAATGCGCCGCCCTGCCAATCCCGATGTTGCCGCCCATGACAGCGGCGTCGCCTGCCACGTAAAGGTCGCTCCCCACGTCCACGGAGCCAAGCACGTGCATGTCGCCGGTTACGGTGTCGCCCGAGGAATTAAGGTAGTTGCCCGCGGTCATCCCCCCAAGTGCGCCCGCGTCCTGGGCGTAAACTATGGTGATGTCGTCCGGGACCTGGGAGTCCGACGCCGTGCCGCTGATCTGTGCGAAGTCGTGGCCGTGGACAGCGGACGCGAAGTCGGAAGCGGTGTGGCCCGATAGCATGACGGAGTTCATGGCATAGGGAGTCGAGGTCAAGCGTGTTCTTGGCGACAAGGTCTCGCCGTCAATCACGACCTCCAGGTATACGGAGCCCTCCGAGAACACGGAAGCGGGGACCGGCTCCACAAGACCCAGAGCGGTCTGGTAAAGCCCGCCGTAAACGTCAAGGAACTGCGACTCTTTCCATAAAAGGGTCCCGTAGCTGATCCAGTCGTATTTGACCGTCACCTTCTGCCCGTCTACGATCATGCCTCCGGAAACCCGGGCGATGGTCCCTTTCGCGTAGTCCATCACGTAATCGCGAGGTTGCTCATAGGTCACGCTCCCGTCGCTTGAAATGACCACTTCGGAGTTCTCCATGATGTTGGAATGCGAAAGAGAAACGTGAACGGTCCCGCCCATCTTCACACCCTCTTCAAAGGGCTCAGTGGTCACGGGCTTGTCGAGCATGGAAAAATCGAACGCGACCCCCGAAGCCTCTACCGGAGCGCCCGAAGAATCATGAAGGCGTCCCTGGTAATTGATAAGAGCCGGAAACGACCCGGCAAACACCGCGCCCGCCAAAAGAGCGCACACCACCCCTGCAATAAGACAGGACCAGCTTTTCATGACTTTCTCCTTACGAAATGAATATATTGTTAATAAAGAGGCGGGCTGAACGGGCACACTCCCCGCCTGACATGTGATACTAAGTATACTGCATTTTTCAAGTCAAGCACAAAAAACGGAAATGGGGCAACTCCTTCACGAACACCCCCTTGACAATCCCCGAGCCTAATCATCAGATTTTTTATATCAAGAGTGAGGGGAAAAGTGCTTTATTATTCAGTAGTTACTAAAAAGAGGTGTTTTTTGTAAAACCCGCCCGAGATCAGAAAGGAGACCATGATGATACGCAAATGCTTTGTCGTGTTGGCGTTGTTCACATTATCTTTTGTTTTCAGCTCGTGCGGTGGAGACGGCGGCGGTGATGATGACTACGCCGCTCCGGGCGCTTACGAGATAGGCGAGGCTTCCGAGGTCTGCTCGGTTGACGGCTGGTGCCGGCAGAACCCGCTCCCCACCGATGAGACCTTGCGGGACGTGTGGATGTCGGACCAAAACGAGGTGTTTGCGGCGGGAGATAACCGCACCGTGGTCCACTGGAACGGCGACAAGTGGACGGGCATGTCGCTTGCCGGCATCCGGGTGGACAACATCTACGGCTTATGGGGGAAATCGCCGGAGGACCTTTTCGCAGTAGGGGATTACGGCCATCTCCTCCATTACGACGGCAGCTCCTGGTCGAGGACCAAGACCGGTTTTACCGAGCATCTTTATGACGTGTGGGGCACTTCTTCTTCCGACCTTTTTGCAGTAGGCGAGAAGGATACGTTTGCTCATTATGACGGACAGAGTGTAAACAAGTTAACGAGCGGCGTCTCCGGCGACCTGCGCGGTATCTGGGGCGCATCCGGCTCGAGCGTGTACGCGGTGGGCGACGGCGGCACCATAATCCATTATGACGGCCAAACCTTTACCAGGATGCAGAGCGGCACGTCCGCGAGGCTCTATGACGTATGGGGACTTTCCGGTTCAAGTGTATACGCGGTAGGCGATAAAGGCGTCATCCTGAATTATGACGGGAGTGCCTGGTCGCAGATGCAGACGCCCACCAAAGAACAGCTCCACACCGTGTTCGGGTACTCGCCGGACGAAATCTACGCCGCGGGCCAGAAAGGCAAGGTCCTGCGCTACGACGGCAACTCCTGGCAAAACCTGCACTTGAACCGCGAGGTAAACGCCATGTGGGGCTCGTCGGCCATGGGGCTGTTCGCGGTAGGTGACCGGGGAAGCGTGAGCCTCTATAACGGAGGTTCCTGGTCGGTTCAGTCCATTGATAAAGAGGATTTGCATGATGTTCATGCATGCTCTTCCAAGGTATTTGCAGTAGGAGATCGCGGAACTGGCGACCCTGCTTTTTACGAGTACGAAAACGGAAGCTGGCAGCAGTTGCCTTATCAGGGGTATCCTTATGAGGAGTTCGATGCTGTGTGGGCCAATACTTGTGATGACGTTTATATCGGCGGAGATGTGGCCTCCTTTCATTATGACGGCTCGCCCATGGAGGATGAAATTCTTTATGGCTACGATGTTAACGGTTTCTGGGGCTTTGCTTCCGACAATGTGTACGCGGCCACCGGCGGCGGCTATATCCTGCATTATAACGGTTCCGTCTGGTCGGAGACCGCGCAGTTCAACGCCTTCTTAAACGACATCTGGGGCAGCTCCGCAAGCGACATTTACGCGGTGGGCTATGACGGGACCGTCTTACATTTCAACGGCAGCTCGTGGTCTAAAAAGAACCTAGGTTATAAATGGGCGTTTGACGAGGTCTGGGGCACATCGAGCGATGACGTGTACGTGGCAGGCAAGGACGGACTGGTTGTCCATTATGACGGCAGTACATGGAGCACTTTGCAGTTTCCGGGCGCACGGAACCTGATGGCACTTACCGCTATAGGCTCGACCGTTTACACGGGCGGAAATTACTCGAACATCTGGTCTTATAACAACGGCAATTGGAAGGAGCTTCGCTCCGGGACCTTGAAGAGTCTTTACGGGGTGGACGGCTCGCCTACGGACATGCTGGCAGTGGGCTTTGACGGCGCTATCCTTCACCGGGGCGGCCAATGCTGGCATAAGCTCTCGCGAACGGTGGAGGAAAACACCCTGCTGGACGTGTGGGGAGCTTCCGCTGACAACGTGTACGCCATAGGTCCCATGGGCTCCATGCTTCATTACGATGGAAGCGAGTGGAGGCCGGTTATGAAAGGCAGGTTCATAAGCCCCTGGCACGAGATTGACGGCGCTTCCGCTTCCGACATCATAGCGGTGGGAGGAAGCACCATAATTCGGTATGACGGCAGTTCATGGAGCGAGATGCAGGAGGACACCAACGCCTGGCTCACGGATGTCTGGAACTCCGCAACTTATGGCAAATGGGTAGTAGGCGATAACGGCACTGTGCTGAAATATGACGGCGGCGGCAAGTGGGCCAGTATATGGTTCGAGTCGGACGTTAATTTTAAGGGAGTGTGGGCAGGATCAACCGAAGTCATGACTCCGGTCGTCAAGACCACGGAAACCATGCTGGGCCCCGCCCAGTCGGCAGACCCCACAGCTAACGTATACATGGTCGGTGATGGCGGCACCGTCTATCATTATGACGGCCACGACTTCACGTTGATGCAGAGCGGAACCACCGCGGACCTCCAGGATGTATGGGGAGCGTCCCCCACTGACATCTTTGCAGTCGGAAGCAGCGGCGTCATCCTCCATTATGACGGCAGCGCGTGGTCGAAAATGAACAGCGGCTTCTCGAGAGAGTTAAAAGACGTGTTCGGCACCTCAGAAAACAACGTTTACGCGGTGGGCCAGTTCGGCGAGGTGCTCCATTACGACGGCGGCTCGTGGACGGAGATGTGGACAAACACCACGGATACCCTGCACGGCGTTTGGTGCCTGCCGGACGAGGAGGCATTCGCGGTGGGAAGCGAGGGCATGATTCTGCACTATGATGGCGGCGGCTGATCGCGGCTTACGCCGCTCGCACGAGGATTATGCAAGTTTTTGCTTGTGACGTGTGGCGATAATAAGGTGGTGACAACAAAGGCCCCGGTGGTTAGACCGGGGCCTTGTTTCGATGGTTTTTGTTTTGCTCAGACTTCTTCTACTGTGATGGCTTCCTGGGGACAGGACTCGACGCAGCTCATGCACCCTTCGCACTCGTCCATGTTGACGGGCTCGGAGGTTCCGTCGTCCTGCATCTCGAACACCTCGAAGGGACAGATGTCCACACAACTTTCACAGCCGTCACACTTTTCCTTGTCAACTGTTACTTTCCACATCTTTTCTCTCCTTTTGTTATTTCTGCTCGGACGGTTCGTCCTCGTTAGTCGGTTCAGGCGGTACCACGCCAACAACTGACCTCGATATTTATAAAGGATGAGGTAAAGAGCCCTGGATTCTTCCCGCCGGAAACCCTTTATCGCCCCGCGAGTTAAAACGCTGCCACCGGGTACCGGCCAGTCCTCCTGTTTTCGGCTCTTTCCTTCCTTTAAGCCTCCGCTTCCTCCCGCACGCCCGCGACCATCTTGTAAAGCACGGTTATGATAAGCGCGCCCAGCGCGAAAACAGCCGCAGAAATCCCGAGCTCGACCAGAGTGGGAGTATACCCCCGCACGTAGTTCAAGGGATTGGGTATAAATCCGCCCACGATAAGGCCGAGTCCTTTGTCTATCCAGCAGGCCACAAAGATACCTATGCAGCCCAACACCAGCAGGGCGTTGTTTCGCCGCACCTGCGGAAACAGCATGAGTATTATAGACCCGAGCCCGATGATCACCGAGGCCCACATAAAGGGCATGAGCCAGTTGGTCTCGCCATGCAGGCCGAAGAACAGATAAGCAAGCGAGTGCTCGTGGCCCGGGATGTTGCTGTAAAAGGCGGTGAAGAACTCGAGCGCCAGGAAGAACATGTTGGCTATCATGGCGTAGACCACGATCTCGGCGATCTTCCGGAGCGGCTTGTCCCCCGCGGTCCAGTTAGTCACCCGGGTCATGATGAGATACAGGATTATAAGCAGGGCCGGGCCGGCAGCGAACGCGGACGCCAGAAACCGCGCCGCCATGATGGCGGTGAGCCACAGGTGCCTTCCGGGCAGGCCGGCGTACAGAAACGCGGTGACCGTGTGGATGAGCGGCGCCCATGCAATGGACAGGTAAATGACGGGCTTTAAGTACCAGTAGGGCGGCGGCAGTCCCTTTTTCTCCGCGGCCATGATCGGGAAAGCTATCACCAGGTTAAGCAACAGGTACACGGACAGGACCAGCATGTCCCAGAACATGATGGAGTTGGGAGTAGGATGCAGTATCACGTTCATGACCCGTTCGGGCTTTCCCATGTCCACGAAGATAAAGGTCATGCACATGATGACGGAGCCCACCGCCAGGAACTCTCCCAGGATGGTGATCTTGCCGAAGGCCTTGTAGTCGTGCAGGTAGTAGGGCAGGACCACCATGAGCCCGGAGGCCGCCACCCCGACCAGGAAGGTAAACTGGGCTATGTAGAATCCCCAGGACACGTCGCGGGACATGCCGGTTACACCCAGTCCCACCTGAAGCTGGTACAGGTAGAGGACAAAGCCGACGCCCATTACCAGGAGCAGGAATATCACCCAGGCATAATACTTACGACTGCCGTAGATAATCTTGTCAAACATGTCAACCTCACACTATGTAATAGACCATGGGCATGGTGCCCAGCTCCGGCTTCCTTCTGATGGTGTGGTTCGTCTTGATGAGCTCGTTGACCTTCGAGTGGGGGTCGTTCAGATCACCGAACACCAGGGCGCCTTCCCCGTCTTTTTGGCAGGCCTCGACACAGGCCGGCTCCTGTCCGTTCGCGAGCCTTTCCGCGCAGAAGTTGCATTTCTCCACAACTCCCTTGGTCCGGGTGGGGAAATGGTTCTTGAGATGGTCCATGTCCAGGTATCCCTGCGGGTCCACGTAGTTGAAGCTTCGCGAGCCGTAGGGACAGCCGGCCATGCAGAACCGGCACCCGATGCAGCGGTGATAGTCCATCATCACGATGCCGTCCGACTCGCGTTTGAAGGTGGCCTGGGTGGGACACACCCGCACGCAGGGAGGCTCATCGCAATGGTTGCATAACACCATCACCGGCTTGCCCTTGAGGTGGGTGGGTATGACCCGGTAATCCTGGTGGGAAACGGCGAAGGAGTGCTCGTAGGGGGCCTTCCATATCCACTTGATCTCGTGCTTTGCGCCCTCGATGTCCGGAACGTTGTGAACGGTGTGACAGGCGTCTATACAGGCGGTGCAGTCCTCCTTGCACTTCCGGGTGTCTACTACCATGGCCCATCTCGTGCCCTCCAAGGACGCGTCCCGGCCGTGCTCGCCCGTCACCTTTTCGCCGGTCCGGGCGCCCAGTCCCAAAAGAGCCAGACCCGATACCTTCATGAAATTTCTTTTATCTATGCCCATTACTCGCTCTCCCAGCTTTCCACGTGGCAATCCCAGCAGAACGGGTCCACCGCGGCATAGTTGTGGCACTCGTCGCAGAACTTCGCCCGGTCATCATGACAATCCATGCAGGTCTCGGTAAGGCTCTTTTCGTACATCTTTCCGTCCAGGCCTTCCACCTTCTCGCGGTCTCCTTCCCGGACCACCTCGTCCCTCCAGTCGTCCAACAGGTCCATGTGATTGGGCCTCATCCACTCCGTGTCCTTGATACAGTACTCGCCCTTGGGATCGGCCAAGTCCGGGACCTCGACGCCCGAGCCTATGGTGGTGTTGTACCAGAAAGGACTGGCCATTAACACCAGGAAAACCAGAAGGCCCAACAATATCTTACCGGTGTCATGCATCTTTACTCACCCGCCTTTTCTTCTTCCGTGCCCGAGCTTTCGGAAGGCAGACCGCAAGGGTTGCCGCGAAGGTCTACCGACCGGTCTTCCTTCTCTCCCCGCATGACCAGGGCGTTGCCCACCATCTCGTGCACGCCGCCCACCTGCACCGGAGGCGCCCAGTAGTCCACCACCGCCGGCAGGGTGGCCTTGTCAATGGCGCACATGCAAAGGAGGATGTTGACATCGTGCTTGTCGCGAACGTACTTGACGGCGTGCCCGCGGGGAAGGCCGCCCCGCAAACGCATCTCCATGTTCTCGTCCGTTCCCAGGCCGGCGCCGGACCCGCAGCAGAAGGTCTTCTCCCGGATGGTGTCCGGCGGCATCTCGAAGAAGTTATTGGTCGCGTGCCGCAGTATGTAGCGCGGCTCTTCCAGAAGCCCCATGGCCCGGGCCGGGTTGCAGGAGTCATGGTAAGTGATCCGCCAGTGGTCGTTCCGGGAGGGGTCCAGCTTGAGCTTGTTGTTCCGGATCAGGTCCGCGGTGAACTCGGCTATGTGGACCATCTTGGTCTGCTTCGCGTTCTCGAACCTGGTCCCGGTGATAGGGGACACCGGCTCCTCCAGAAAATCGGCCGGTCCGTTCAAGCTATCCATGTACTGGTGGACCACCCGCCACATGTGACCGCACTCGAGGCCCAGAATCCATTTCACGCCCAGCCGCTCGGCCTCCTCGTACATCTTGGCGTTCAACCGCTTCATGGACTCGAAGGAGTGGAACAGCCCGAAGTTGCCTCCCTCGGACGCGAACGAGCTCCAGGTGTAGTCCAGCCCGATCTCGTGGAACAGGGCCAGGTACCCAAGGAAGGTGAAGATATGGGGGTCGGCGAAGTAATCAGCGGAAGGAGTAATCACCAGTACCTCCGCCCCCTTCTTGTTGATGGGAGCTTCCACTTTTACACCCGTGGTGTCGTAGAGGTCTTCCGCCGCAAAGTCCACCGAGTCCTTGAAGCCGTGCGGCAGGATGCCCAGGTGGTTGCCGGTCCGGAAGCAGTTCATGATGGGGGTCGTGATCCAGTCAATGGATACTCCGATGAGGGCCAAGAGCTCCCTGCCCATCATGGTTATCTCCGCGGTGTCTATGCCGTAGGGGCAGAACACCGAGCAGCGGCGGCACTCCGTGCACTGGTAGAAGTAGTAGAACCACTCCTTGATTACGTCGTAAGTAAGCTCCCGGGCGCCCGCGATCCTGCCGAAGATTTTGCCCGCCATGGTGTAGTCCTTCTTGTAGATGGACCGCAGAAGCTCGGCCCGCAAAACCGGCATGTTCTTGGGGTCTCCCGAGCCCAGGAAGAAGTGGCACTTGTCAGCGCAGGCGCCGCAACGCACGCAGCAGTCCATGAATATCTTGAAGGACCGGTACTTGATTAGCCTCTCGCGCATACCGTCCAGGACCTGTTTTTTCCAGTCCTCCGGGAGCTGCCAGTCGTCGTCTTTGGGGCTCCACTTGCGGGGATAGGGAAGGCCAAGGTACTCCAGGCTCTTTTTAGTGGAAGGATAATTATAGTAGCCCCGCTTGAACTCCACCGGGGTGTCCATCCACCCCGTCCGGGGAGGGCGGAAATCAATCTGCAACATCTCTTCCGGGGTTTTCTTTACTTCTTCAGACATTGCCTTATTCCTTCTCCAGAGGCATGTCCGCCTCTTTCATTACTTCCCGGAACTCGTCCTCGTAGTCCGAGTAATGGCGGGTGGTTACCGGGTAGTTCCAGGGGTTTACGTGCCGCGTCCGCCGGCTGTTATTGGCCAGGTTGCGGGTCGGGCTCAAGAATACTCCGCCCATGTGCATGAGCTTGCTGAAGGGGAAATAAAACAGCAGGGCGCAGACCAGGAAAAGATGGATGTAAAAGGCGGCCCCGATGTCCGAAGGGACCGTGGGGTGGAAGCTGAACAGGCCCGCGGTAAGCTCTTTTACGTCGTGGATGTTGACCTTGAAAAACTGCTGCATCAGTACCCCGGAGACGGCGATGCCGAGGATCAGAAAAAGCGGGAAATAGTCGGAGGGCAAAGACAAATACCGCATCTGGGGTATGGCCACCCTGCGCAGGAAAAGATAGGAGGCCGCGGCCAGAAGAACTATGTCCGAGATGAAGATGGCCGGGACACCCAGCTCCAGAAAGCCGTCGAAGTTCTGCAGGAGCTCCACGAAAAACGGGGAAGGCTCCATGAAAATCCGGAAATGGCGCAGAAAGATGACCAGAAAGCTGTAATGGAAAGCCAGGCCCGCGATCCAGAGCCAGATGGTCTGGTTATAGCGGAGCCGCTGGTTTTTGAGATCAAAGCCCACGTTCCGGAACAACGAACGGAAAAGCAGAACTTCAAGGGCCATCCGAACTACTACCCCCAAGGTGCTGGAAGGGCTCTCCGTGTAGCTGTGCTTGATCCAGGGATGGCTTTTCTGTTGACCGCAGGTGGTGGTTATCTTAAAAGGGACCGCGCTCCGGCTCCACCCTAAAACCCGGCCCGCAAATCCGACCAGGAACACCGCGATCGCGGCGTAGGGTATGACCACCCCGAAAACATAATCCAACGCGACGACCTCGACCCCCACGTAGGCCAACAGAACCAGGATGATCACCACCATCAAAGAAAACAAGGCCTTCATTTGCCACTACCTCTCCTTTAATCCGTACCGCTCGAGTCGGTGTCCTCCTCCGAAGGCGCCTTGATCTGGTCCGCCCCGCCACAGTAGCGATCAAGAAGACGGGCGGTCCGTTGCCGGATCTCGGTGGCCTTGATGTCGTAAATCTTCTGTTTGGAGCTCATGTAAATCTCGAAACTGAGCAGGACCAACTGGTCCACCTTGGTCTCGAAATCAAGTATATCGTTGATGCTGCAAACCTCGGATGACTCCGAACAAAGACGCTCCCGCACCGCCTGCTTCAAACAGAAGATGAATCCCATAGCCTGCGAGGGAGAGAACTCCTGAACAGCCCGTATACTCACGATGTTGTTAAGGCTCGGATAAAGAGCCTCGGCATCAAAACCATCAACCAGATCATTAAAAATAGCCTCGAGCTCCGAGTGCAAAGTGGAACCAACCGGGTTGGTGAACCGGGCGCCAACGTCCTGGAAATACGGCCGGCTGTCTGGTGAGTAACTATCAAGTGTCAGTTCAAACCAACGTTTTACTATGGAAGAGCTGTTTTCGCGCAAGTAATCCGAGAGCATAAAAAATTCCCGCCTGCTTTGCCGGCGCCCCTCCGACTGACCTGAAAAAGAGCCCGGCTTCTCTCAGCAAAACCCGGGACCTCCCGTCCGCGCCGACCGGTTTAACGGTCCTTTCGGAACCGGGCCTGTATAGGCCCGGCACCGAAAGAAAACCCTCTTTTTAATGAAAAATAAGTCTTAGACGCAGCCTGTGGGCTTGGGAAGACCGGCGACCTTGCAGGCCCCCTTGGCCGGACCGCTCGGGAAAAGCTCGTAAATCCTCTTTAAATCTAAGCCGGTCTCCTTGCAAAGCTTCCGGATCATGGGAGCGATCTGGAACTTCTGATAATAATCACGGAGATAGTTGACCAGCTTCCAGTGCTCCTCCGTCATCTCCTCCACCTCTTCCGTCTTGGCAAGGTCCTTGGCCACGTTCTCGTCCCATGCATCAGGGTCCTGAATGAATCCGTCCTCGTCAATCTCGATTTCCTTACCACCAAGAGTCGCCATAGGCATGTTAAAAACCTCCTTCGCCCCAAAAGGGCACTTTGATTAATTACAGTGTTTATACCCTAAACCAAAACTCCAAGCCTTTGCAAAAGCACAAGACCTTACGCATATAGAATCCCGGTGCGGCCTCCCGAGTAAAACCCCGCCGCCTTTACCAGTCCGCGGGCCCATTCCGGAGAACCGAGCGCATGTACGTGACCGTAAAAGGCCGCCACGTTGTGCACTCTTACTCCTTCCCGTCCGTCCCCGAAACCCGAGCCCCGCAAGACCCGGCAGACGGTGTCAAGCCGTTCCGGGGAAAAGTCCACCGCCCGGGTATAATGAAACTCGTGTCCGCGCAGGCGCGTGCCCGCCTCGTAAAACGGGTTCTCGCTCTCGATCTCCCACTCGGTGTAGCCGTGGCCCTGCGGCTTGTCGCAGAACTCGAAATCCAGCGGAAGAACGCCCGCCATCTCGTACCACCGCTCCCGGTAGTAAATCCTCCGGCCCAGCAATATGGCGCCTCCGCATTCGGCGTACACCGGCAGTCCGCTCTCCACCCTCTCGCGCAACGACCGCTTGAACACATGGTTTCCGGAAAGGAGCTCCGCGTGCGTCTCCGGAAACCCGCCTCCCACGTAAAGAGCGTCAATATCCGGCAACTCGCCTCCATCCACCGCCCGGAGGTATATAAGCTCCGCTCCTTCTCTCTCCAGGGCCTCCAGGTTCTCGGGATAGTAAAAAGGGAATGCCGAATCATGGACCACCCCGATCTTTACCCCGCGGCTTAAAGAAACCCCGGCGCGGGACTCTATGCCGGGAACCCGACGAGTAGCAGGGAGAGCTCCAAACTCCAGCATCCGGTCCACGTCGAGATATGGAGCTATCTCCCGTCCCAGGTTGGTGATCCAGTCCTCGGCGTCCAGCGTCTCCTCCGGAGTTACCAGCCCCAGGTGGCGCTCCGGCGTCACCGCGCCGGCCAGCTTGGGAACCGCACCCACCACCGGTACACCCGCGGCCTCCTCGATGGACCTCGATACCACCCGCTCGTGCCGATCGCCTGCAACCCGGTTCAGGACCACTCCCGCGATCCGGACCGCGGGGTCCAGACGGGTGCATCCCAGAACCAGCGCCGCAGCGGTGCGCGTGCACTTGGTAACGTCAACCACCAGTATGACCGGCACGGAAAGGAGCTTGGAAAGCTCTGCCGTGCTGTAGCTGCCGTGTTCGTCAAAACCGTCAAAGAGCCCGCGGTTGCCTTCTATAACCGCCACCCCCTCAAGGGGGGATTTCATCATGAACTGATGGGCCGTCCTCTCCGGTCCCATCAGGTAAACGTCCAGGCAGTAGCAGGGACTGCCGGTGGCCCGGCTATGCCAGGCCGCGTCAATGTAGTCCGGTCCCTTTTTGAAGGCGGTGACCGGTACCCCCCGGTTCTTCAAGGCCCCGATAAGCCCCAGGGTTACTATGGTTTTCCCCGAGCTTCCGCGAAGGCCCCCCACCAGGAGTTTTCCCCGGGCAGGGGAAGAGACCTGCTTCCCTTCCCCGCCCGGATTGAAAACCATGATCTATCTTTCCCCGGTCCCTTAGTAACGGAACTGGGCGGTGCTGCGATACGTGGTGTAGGAAAGCTTGAAATCGTCTATGTGCTTGTCCGTAAACTCGATGCCGGTAATCTCGAAGAACTTCTCCCAGCTGATCCTCTCGATCCACTCGCCGACCCGCTCGTGCTTTCTGGCGCCCTCGGCGTACTTTTCCACGATGTTCTTGACCGCGTCCACCACCTCGGGCCAGCGGGGCGGGTTGTTGGGAAGGAAAGGAATGGCCAGCTTGGAGAAGGCCGGCCCGGACCGGGTGTTGCTCACCTTGCCGCCCACCCAGATGGAGATGCCGTCGCCTTCCGGATCAGCCATGGGAAGGGCCGGGCACATGGTGTAGCAGTTGCCACAGTACATGCACCGCTCCTCGTTGATCTGAACGCTCTTGGTCTTGGGGTCCGGACGGATCGCCGCGGTCGGACACGACGCGATAACAGTGGGAACCTCGCAAAGCTTGCCCACCTTCTCCGCGTCCACCACCGGGGGGAGCCGGTGGATGCCCAGGATGGCGATGTCGGAGCAGTGCACGGCGCCGCACATGTTAAGACAGCAGGCCAGGGCGATCCGGCACTTGCCGGGAAGCCTCTTGTCGTGGAAGTAGTCAATCAGCTCGTCCATTACCGCCTTGACCACGCCGGAGGCATCGGTGGCCGGGGTATGGCAGTGCACCCACCCCTGGGTATGCACGATCGAGGTGATACCCGCGCCGGTGCCGCCTACCGGGTAGCCCCGCTCGGAAAGTTCTTTCTTCAAGGGCTCGATCTTGCTCTCGTCGGTGAGCAGGAACTCGGCGTTATGCCGGCTGGTGAAACGCATGTAGCCGTCACAGTACTTGTCCGCTATCTCGCAGTACTCCCGGATGCGGTCGGTGGCGATAAGCCGGGCGCCGCCCACCCGGACGGTGTAGATTTTGTCTCCGGACTCCGCTGTATGGCAGAGAACGCCGGGCTCGAACTCCTCGTGGTACTGCCACTTCCCGTAGTTGTTCTTGATTACGGGCGGCAGAAAGTTTTTAAAATCTGGAGGTCCTATATCTGTAGTAGACATCTCGTTTTTTCTCCTTTCTCTATAAATGGGCTTAGTTTAAAGCCGATGCCTTATCAGAGCTCGGGCACGTTGGTCCGCTCGGGGACCTCTTCCGGCCACCAGAAGGTGTAGGGGTTGAAACGCGGCACCCGCACCATCTGCGGGATGGGCTTAATGCCCATCTCTTTCAGGAACACCCGCATTCCCATGCGGTCAATGAGCTCGCCCAGGCGCTCGCGCATCTTGCCGTTCTCGTCCCACCAGTCCCATACCTGCTCGGCGAACTCCTTGAGCTCGTCGTAGGGGCTTTCCATCTTGAAGAAGGGCCAGATGACCCAGCTCATCATTGCTCCCTCCAGGATGGGGGCCTTGCCGCCGCACAACAGGGTCGCGCCCCGCTCGTCACCGGGCCGGAGGGCCTTGGTCATCTTGTTGATGCAGTGCATGCAGCGGGTGCAGTTCTTGTTGTCAATCTCAAGCTTCTTGCCGTCCCAGCTCATACACCGGGTGGGACAGAGCTCCACGATCTCGCTCTGGATGTCCATGCCCTCGTCCGCGTAGCTCTTTACCGCTTCCTGATCAATCTTGATGTCGTCCTTCCAGGTACCGATCACCGAGAAGTCCGCACGGGCGATCGCGGCCACGCAGTCGTTCGGGCAGGCCGAGAACTTGAACTTGAACTTGTAGGGCCACATGGGCCGGTGAAGCTCGTTCTGGAAGGTGTGGGTGATGTCGTTGCAGGCGTCCAGGCTGTCGTAGCAGGCCCACTCGCAACGGGCCGGGCCCACGCAGCCGGACGGCGTCCGAAGAGCCGACCCGGAGCCGCCCAGGTCGAAGCCGGCGTCGGACAGGTCGTCGAAACAGGGCTGGAGCTCCTCGGTGCGGCATCCTAAAAGGATGATGTCGCCGGTCGAGCCGTGCATATTGGTCATGCCCGAGCCGTGCTTGTCCCAGATGTCGCAGACTTTGCGAAGGGCATCCGTAGTGTAAAACCATCCCGAGGGCATGTTTATCCGCATGGTATGGAAATGTTCCACCCCCGGGAAAAGGTCCGGCCGGTCAGAGTAACGGCCGATAACGCCGCCGCCGTAACCGCGGACACCAACTATCCCGCCGTGTTTCCAGTGGCCGATCTTCTCCTTGTAAGAAAGCTCGAGCTGGCGAAGAAGGTCCATGGTTTCCGGCTTCTTCTCCGCAGCCATCTTGATGTCCTTTACAAAACTTGGCCATGGCCCCTTCTCAAGATCGTCGAGAAGGGGGGTGTCTGATTTAGACATGTGCGTCTCTCCTCCCTTTTTGGTATTCTTCCGCCGAAAATATCGGCTCCTCGCGCGGGAAAGTCTCCCGCCCACTGTGGTTTACCCGTATCACTTATATCATGATCTCCATCCAGGCCAAACTACTTCTCAATCCAGGCCTCTCGACGGAGCTTTTCTCGTTATGTTTAAAAGTACGAAAATGGAAGAAAAAATAAGGTCCTACTGCGATCTGTCGGCTGGAATTACCTCCATCACTTTTACTAAAAAGGCCCTCGCAGTCTAAATTATACACAAACGGCCTTTCTTGTCAACACAAAAAGCCAACATTAAAAAAAATTAATTTTTCTCTAATTTCAATCAGTTGAATAACTTGCCCCCAACTACGAATCACCAGCCAAACTGCCATAACGAGATCCCATCCCTGACCGAAGGGCAGACAACAAGTACGATGCAAAAAACATCCGCATCCTACAACAAAATACCGAAAAAGTAAAATCCTTCTTTTCATCCTTCCTACTCCGCCTGGTATGCTTGCAACCGGACAGGGCCCGTGCTAGTTTTGAGTTTATGGTCGATCTTTTCGATTACGCGGGGGAAAAAGAGCTCTCCGCGGAAGCTCCGCTGGCCGACCGGATGAGGCCCCGCACCCTGGACGAGTTCGCGGGCCAGGAACACCTGGTGGGGGAAGGCAGGTTCTTACGACGCCTGCTGGAAGGCGGCCGTCTCATGAGCCTCATCTTGTGGGGACCGCCCGGCAGCGGCAAGACCACCCTGGCCCGGATCGTGGCCCGTAGCACCAACGCGGACTTCGAGACCTTTTCCGCGGTCATGTCCGGTCTGAAGGACCTGCGCGAGGTCATCTCCCGTGCGGACGAGAGAAAGAAGTACGAGGGCCGCCGCACCGTTCTTTTCGTGGACGAGATCCACCGCTGGAACAAGGCCCAGCAGGACGCCTTCCTTCCCCACGTGGAATCGGGCCGTCTGGTGCTCGTCGGGGCCACCACCCAGAACCCGAGCTTCGAGGTCATAAGCCCGCTTTTGTCGCGTTGCCGGGTGTGCGTTATGAACCCGCTTTCCGAGGAGCACGTAAGGGAGATATTGGCCCGGGCGGTGTCCGACCGGGAGCGGGGGCTTTACAGCCTGGAGGAGCCCCTGCCGGTGGACGACGATGTCCTGGACTACTTGGGCCGGGTGTCAGAAGGCGACGCCCGCCGGGGCCTGAACGGACTCGAGCTGTCCCTGTCGCTCGCCCGGTCGCAGAAGGCGGACCGCATCTCCCTGGACACAGTCAGGGAAGCGATCACCACCGGCAGCCTGTCCTACGACCGGACAGGGGACGAGCACTACAACCAGATTTCCGCGTTTATAAAAAGCCTGCGGGGCTCCGACCCGGACGCGGCGCTCTACTGGATGATCCGGATGCTGGAGGCGGGCGAGGACCCGCTTTTCATCATCCGCCGCATGATCATCTTCGCTTCCGAGGACGTGGGGAACGCAGACCCCCA
Organism: bacterium; assembly: GCA_046484135.1. GTDB lineage: Bacteria > RBG-13-61-14 > RBG-13-61-14 > RBG-13-61-14 > DATKZS01 > CAYQTK01. Next base: position 10,600 of record JAWOBU010000098.1, on the reverse strand, counting down.
TGGTCTCGCAGTGGCGGTGCATACCCTGCACGCCTTCTCCGCGGTAGGCCTGCCCGAAGGAAGGATACCCATGGCCCAGGCCGCTACCTATCTCGCCACCGCTCCCAAGTCCAACGCCTCCTACCAGGCCATGGGAGAGGTTACCGACGAGGTCCGAAGGTCGGGCTCGCTTCCGCCGCCCCTCCACCTGCGCAACGCGCCCACCGCGCTCATGGAAAGCCTCGGCTACGCCCGCGATTACAAGTACCCCCACCACTACCCTGAACACTTCGTCAAAGAGCAGTACCTGCCCGACGATATAAAAGACAAAACCTTCTACCACCCCACCGACATGGGATATGAGAAGGAGATCAAAGAAAGGCTGGAACACTGGAGAAGCCGGCCGGAAGACCAACAACAGAGCGACCCCCATAAAGACCGGAAAGCCCGCCCCTCCGAGAAGTACGAGAAAAAGGGGAAGTCGAAGAGTTGAGGAAGGGCACTCCGATGGCGGAAGCAAAGCTCATCATCACAATTGCCGCCCGCAGGAGCCGGGCACTTCTAAAATATTCGAGCTATATGTCCTGAGCACGATGTGGTAAAAAAGGTTATACTATGAATTACAAGTTAACGAAGCATGCGCAGGAGGCTATGGAGAAACGCCGAATATCTCGCGAGTGGCTGGAGCATGCTCTTTTGCAGCCGGAGTGGATCGAGCCTGATCCTGTTGACCCGGCGCTTGAACACCGGCTTTCGGCGATCGAAGAATTCGAGGGCAGGGTCCTGCGGGTGATTGTGAATGTGAACGCAGACCCGCCTCGGGTCATTACCGTGTATTTTGATCGGAGGAGGAAAAGACCATGAAGCTTAAGGTTGACGAACAGGCAGACGCCCTGTATTTGACGCTTAGTGAAGGCCCGGCCAGTGAATCCAAGGAGGTCTCGCCCGGGATAATCATGGATTATGATTCCGAAGGCCGCGTGGTGGGCATTGAGATGCTGTATCTGTCCAAGCGCGCTCCCCAGGCGGATTTCCGGCGATGGCAGATTGAATCGGTCCCGTTCGAAGATGAGAAGGGCATAAGGGATGGAGAATGATATGGGAGCTGTTGCCGCGAAAGAACAAGAGCGCGGATTTTATATTTCGGGCCGTCCATGAGGGAGAAAAAGCCGGTTAAACCTTGAAAGGCCGTCACCCTCAACTTTTGGGATATGGCTGCTCGGTTTTAAGTTTGGTAAAGGCATTAAAGTGTTTAACATTGAAAGTACAAAGAACCGCATTCAAGCCCATGGCGCGTCCATCAATCTTTTCGTCGGTAGGCGAGATCTCTAAGGTCGCGGGCAACCTTGCTGCTGGGACCCAAATCTTTGCGGTCGGTCCACATGCCCACTAACCCGGACGAGCGCAACTCGGAAAGCAACCCGGCGCCGTTCGAGGGCCTGCCTTTGTCATCGTATGACGATTTATCGCGAACTTCGGAACTCATTTTGATATCTATTATAGTAACAACCGGACGTCCTGTCCTGGAAATAATTTTCATGCAGTGAAACCTCCTTTTATCTCCCGCTCCAAACACCTTCCAACTTGATCCCGCCTTCCCTCGTGATTAACCTTATTCTGTAAGCTAATCAGTCCGACCGGGAAAGGAGTTTGCCATGAAAGTGGGGATTATAGCTGACACGCATGATCATCTTCCCAACCTGCGGAAGTTTCTGGAGCGTTTTTCCGAGGCGGGTGTCGAACGGGTGCTTCACGCGGGAGACCTTATCGCACCTTTCGTGTTCCTCGAGTTCGAGAAGTACAAGCTGCCTTTTACCGCGGTGTTCGGCAACAACGACGGGGAGGTGTTGTTCCTGGCAAAGCTCGCGGAGAACCGGGGCGATCTAAAGAAGGGCCCTGTCGAGCTCGAGCTTTCGGGGAGGAAGATCATCCTCATGCACGAGCCGGTGGTGCCGGACGCGCTTGCTGACTCCGGCCATTTCGACCTGGTGGTTTACGGCCATACCCACGCGACGGAGGAGCGCAAGAAAGGCAACGCCCTGGTTCTTAACCCCGGCGAGGCCTGCGGGTATCTTTCCGGCAGGTCCACCGCCATGGTCTGCGACCTCGCCGACCTGTCGGTGGAAACCCTCGAGCTGTAGGACCGAGGAAGTCATGTCCGACCCGGAAGCTACTCTTAAGACCCGGCCCAAAAAGTACACCTGGCTGTGGCGGATTATTACCGCCCTGGTGTCGGTGGGCATTCTTTACTGGTTCTTCCGGGGTGTGTCCTGGCACGAGGTCATGGAGGCGGCTTCCGAGGCTGACTACCTTCCCGCCTGGCTGGGAATGATCATCCCGGTGGTCCTGTTCTGGATTTCCGACTCCGCTTACACGGTTAAGTCCTTCGAGTGGTTCCACAAGCGGGTGCCGCTCCGGGACTACTTCGTGATCAAGGCCGCGGCCTATCTTCTGGCCATGATCAACATAGCCTTCGCGACCGGCGGCGTGTTCTACTACTTCATCCGGAAGACGGGCATCACCGTAAAGAAGCAGGTCGGCATCCTGGCATGGCGCGAGCTCATGGTGGTGTTCGGCTGTTGCGTGTTCTTCGGGGTTCTTGCGGTAGGCGTCTTCTGCTACAGCCGGGAGATGGCGGCGGAGGCTTACCTGAATTTCTGGGGACCGGTGCTTCTCGGGATGGTCCTTCTTCTCATCGAGTTCTGGAGGTTCTGGTCCAAAGGCAAAGGGCTTCTCTTCAAGAACCTTCCACTCTCCTATGACAAGGAGTTCTGGCAGCCTTTCCATAACCCCAAAGCGAGGCAGTGGCTCAAAGGCATGGGCTACATGCTGCCCGCCATCCTCGCCTACTGCGTGGGGCTGTGGATCACCGCCCGCGCCTTTGACGTGTACGTGCCTTTTATCACCTTCATGTTCTGGATACCGCTGGTGGCCCTGATCTCGGCCCTGCCGGTGGCGTTCAGCAACTTCGGGACCACCACCGCGGCATGGGTCGCCTTCTTCGCCGCCTACGGGGACCGGGCGGACATCGCGGTGCTGACCATCTTTATCCCCGCGGCCCGGCTCATCATAAGGGCGGTCATAGGCGGAGTCTTTGTGCCCTGGGCCATGAAAGAACTCGAGACCATGCCGGGCTACAAAAGGGGAGAGGTCGCCGGAGAAGAGAAAGGATAAAAGGCAGGAAGGCAAGCGGAGAAAAGACATGTCAAAAGTACAGGAAAAGGACGACAACGGCATTTCCCGCCTCTACCACGGCGACAACCTCAAGATATTATCCGAGCTGAAGAAGGACCGCGAGGTCTTCGGCAAGGTCCGGCTCGTATACATTGATCCCCCTTTCGGGACCCGCCAGAACTTTACCTTTGCTAACGGAAGACACTCCACCATAAGCCGCGCAAGAGGCGGCGAGAACGCCTACCAGGACATGTTGAGCGGAAAGGAGTACCTGGAGTTCCTGAGGCCCCGCCTCTCGCTTTTGAAAGACCTGCTCGCGGAGGACGGGTCCATCTACGTGCACATAGACTGCAAGGCGGGGCATTACGTCAAGGTGCTGATGGACGAAATATTCGGAGAAAACAACTTCAGAAACGACATTACCCGCATAAAGTGCAACCCCAAAAACTTCAAGAGAAACGGCTACGGCAACGTAAAGGACATGATCCTGTTTTACTCGAGAGGAAAAAAGCCGGTGTGGAACCCGCCCACCGAGCCTTTCCTTTATGAAGACCTGGTACGCCTCTTCCCCAAGATTGACCAAGAAGGAAACCGATACACCACCACTCCCCTGCACGCGCCGGGCGAGACCAGGGACGGCCCGAGCGGTAAGAAGTGGAAAGGGATGAAGCCTCCGCCGGGCCGGCACTGGCGCTACTCGCCGGATGTGCTCTCCGAGCTGGACGAGAACGGCCATATCGAGTGGTCGTCCACCGGCAACCCCCGCAAGAAGAAGTTCGCGGACGAAGCAGAGGCCGCGGGCAAGTACCTCCAGGACGTATGGGTCTTCAAGGACCCGGCCTATCCGTCCTACCCCACCGAGAAAAACCCCGAGATGCTGAAGGTGATCGTCAAAGCCTCAAGCAATCCCGGCGACCTGGTGCTCGACTGCTTCTGCGGCTCCGGCACCGCCCTGGCTGCCGCAAACGAGCTCGGAAGACAGTGGATCGGAATAGACGCGTCCGAGTCCGCGGTAACCGCTTGTCAACAGAAGCTCCGGCCATAGTTTCCGAGTATCTTTCCCTTGTGTTAAATTAATCCCGAATGGGCGAACCGGTTTCCAGACCGCTCCATGTCGCTCTTTTGAGCTACCGGGGCAACATGTTCTGCGGCGGCCAGGGGGTTTATATAACATCCCTGGCCCGGGCTCTTTCGGAAAGGGGCCACCGGGTGAGGGTCCTGGCCGGACCGCCCTACCCTGCTCCAGTCCAGGGTGTCGAGACCGTGCAGCTTCCGGACCAAAACTATATAAACCATCCTTCCACCCGACTTCCCGCTCCTGGTCCGCTTTCCGTCTTCCGGCCGCTGGAGCTTGCCGAGTACGGCCTGGCCCGCGCCGGCTCGAACCCGGAGATGCTGGCCTTCAGCATGCGCTGCTTCGAAGTACTGCGCCGCATCCATCAACACGACCCGCTGGACGTGGTGTGCGACAACCAGGGGCTCGGGTACGGCCTCCTTCTTGTTAAAGCACTGGGAGTGCCGGTGGCTACGACCGTGCATCACCCGCTCCAGGTGGACCGGGCGGAGGACATAAAACAAACCGCCGGCATGTTAAAAAAAATCCGCCGCGCAGTGTACTACCCGCTTATCATGCAGAAGACGGTGGCCAAAAGACTCGACCGGCTCATTACCGTGAGCGATTTCTCGAAAGAGCTTATCTCGCGCTTTTACGACCTGGAGCGCGACGGCATGGAGGTGGTCCCGAACGGCATTGACACCGGACTCTACCGGCCGCTGAGTGACGTGAAACGCGAGCCCGGCAGGCTCCTTTTCGTGGGCAGCACCGAGGACCGCAAAAAGGGAGTAAGGTATTTGCTGGAGGCCCTGTCCGGGCTTCCGGAGAGGTTCAAGCTCATCATAGTGGACGGCAGACGATACCCCGGCCGGGTGTATGCGGAAAACCTGGTTAAGAAGCTGGGGCTTTCCGGCCGGGTCGAGTTCAAGGACCGCATCAGCGTGCCCGAGCTTATAAACGAGTACAACCGGGCCGCCATCATGGTGGTCCCTTCTTTGTTCGAGGGGTTCGGCCTGCCCGCGCTCGAGGCCATGGCCTGCGGCACGCCGGTAATAGCGACCACTGCAGGGGCGCTCCCCGAGGTGGTGGACGAGGAATGCGCCGTACTCGTAAAGCCCGGAAGCTCCCGGTCCATAAAAGAGGCAGTCCTCTCGCTCGAGTCGGACCCCGCCCGCCTGGAAAGCATGGGCAAGAAAGGCCGGGACCGGGCCGGGTCCCGCTTTTGCTGGGACAAGACCGCGGAAAAAATGGAACGGATATTTGCGGAGCTTTCCGGCGCCGGTAAAATCCATGCTTTTGCAAAGCCGGTAGAAGACAAGCAAACGGAACAAGCTAAGACAGGAGAAGGGTCATGAGCCAGGCTCCCTCCATCCTGGACCGGGGACCGGACCCGAAAAAGATGTGGCTCTTCGGCCTACTGGTGTTCGCGTGCGCTCTGGCCACCAGGCTCGCGCTCTTGGCAAGCCTTCCCCAGAGCATCTCCTACGACGTTACCATTCAAGAGGGAAGCGACACCCACCGGTTCTTTGTATGGGCCCTGTCCATATCCGAGAAGGGAGACCTGGTCGGGCAAGGGGTCTATAACCAGTCGCCTTTATACCCCTACTTCCTGGCCCTGATCTTTGAGCTCACCGGCGGCGGTAACCTGGTCATACCGCGGCTGGTACAGGCGTTTATCGGCTCTCTCACCGCGGTGGTAGTGTTTCTTTTCGGCGTAAGGCTCCGAAGCTATGCCGCCGGCGTGTTGGGCGGGCTACTGATCGCATTTTACGGTCCGCTCCTGATGTACGACACCGCTTTTTTGCGGACCTCGATCCTTACCTTTATCAACGTGCTTCTCCTCTACCAGTTGGCCCGGGCAAGAACGGCGCCCTCCGGAGGAAAAGGACTTTTCATCGGCATACTGTTCGGCCTGGCAATCCTGGCCAAGCCCAACATCCTGATCATGCTGCCCGCGCTCGCCTGGTGGATCATGGACGCAAGGAAAGTCAGCCGCGGTGAGCGCCGCGGTCCTTTCTCCGCGCAAGACAAAATCACCTGGATGCCAAGGCCCTCCGCCTGGAGAGCGCTGGTGGTCTGGACCGTCATCGGTTTCGTCGCGGTCATGAGCGTCCTGGCGGCAAGAAACATCAAGGCCGGAGTCTCCCCCTTTGCTCTGACCCGGCGCGGGGCCCTCGAGTTTATTGCCGGGAACCATCCGGAAGTGGACGTGTACGGGTGGGACGTGACCCCCTCGGTGTATAGGATCAAGAAGGAATGTCAAAACAGCCTGCTGAAATCCGTGCCCGCAGTGGTCGGCATCTACGGCGATAATCCCCAGGACCTGGTCATAAGACAGTTCAAGAAGTTCTGGGTCCTGCTGAACTGGTTCGCAGCTCATGAGATCAACTACTACATGGAGAAGCACTACCTTTCCATCCTCAAGCTCCCCTGGATCAACTGGCCGGTGCTGCTTGGATTCGCGCTTTGCGGAATGTTCTTTGTCCTAAAGAGCCGGCGCAGGTACTTCGAACTCTACTCTTACCTTCTTCTCTATACCCTGGTAACGGTGGCCTTTTACGTGAATATCCGGTTCCGGGTGCCGCTGGTGCCGGCGCTGGCAGTGTTCGCGGGCGTTGCCCTGGAAAGCATGTATGACTTCGCCCGCAAAAAAAGATGGAAAAGCCTTGCTCCCGCTTTGGTCTTTGTAATTGCTACAGCCGTCATACTCTGGCCCCGGCCGGACGAGCCGCTGGGACCGAACGATTACCATAACCTGGTCAGGTACCACCTTATAAAAGAGGAGCCGGAAAAGGCGGAAAAATGGCATCAAAAAGGGCTGGAGCACTCCCGGGAGCTGGTGCGCGAACAAGGCGACGCTCGTTCCCATTACCTTGTGGCGAGGATGCTCTTTTTGGGAGGCGAGCCACTGGAGCGGGTGGAAAAGGAGCTCGAGAAGGCGGAAAGCATAGAGCACGGTCCTCCCTTGCAGGCCCGGATCGAGGAATTGCGGAAAGCCATACAAAGACGCAAAACAGTCGAGGACGAGCTATGGAAAGGCTACCGGATATGAAGAGCAGGGTTGCGTTAACTTCCATTGTTCTTTTACTCTGATATCATGGAAGACTCGCCTTTGAAGCTCTTTTGCGACGAACAGCTCGGCAAGCTGGCCCGGTGGCTCCGGATACTGGGTCAGGACACGGCGTACGAAAAGGACATTGACGACACGGAAATCATAAGTCGTTCCCGCCGGGAAAAAAGGTTGATACTGACCCGCGACCGGAGCCTGGCGGAGAAGGCCGAGGGAGTCGAGGTCTACTGTCTTTCCGAGAACTACCCGGCCTTGCAGCTCCAGGAGTTTGTAAGAGGCTTCCGTGACCGGGTCCGCATCCGCATGTTCACCCGCTGCGCCATCTGCAACGGCGAGATCGAAGAGATCGAGAAATCAAAGGTAAAAGACAAGGTGCCGCCGTTTGTTTACGAGACCCAGGAGAAGTTCACCAGGTGCCCCTCCTGCGGGCGCATCTACTGGAAGGCCACCCACCGCGACCGCATCGAACACCAGCTCCGCGAGCTTCTGGGAGAGCTTTACACGGAAGCGGAAACAAACGGCGCTCCGCCGGGAAGCCGGCATCAATAAAGGACAAGGAGGAAGTAATGAAGGAAAAGGTGTTGATCGTGGGTTCGGTGGCTTATGACACCATCGAGACCGCGGCGGGAAAAGTGGAAAGGACGCTGGGAGGAGCGGCGACCTACTCGTCGGTGGCGGCCAGCTTCTACTGCACGCCCTGCATGGTAGCGGTGGTGGGCGAGGACTTCCAGGACGGACACATCGAGTACTTCACCGGCTGCGGCATTGACCTGTGCGGGCTCCAGCGCGAAAAGGGAAAGACCTTCCAGTGGGTGGGAAGGTACCACGAAGACATGATCGGCAGGGAGACCCTGGACACCCAGCTCAACGTGTTCGAGAACTTCGACCCGGTCCTGCCGGACGAGCTTAAAAAGCTGAAATACGTTTTCCTGGCCAACATCCATCCCGGAATGCAAAAGCGGGTGTTGGAGCAGGTGGAAAACCCCGAGTTCGTGCTCTGCGACACCATGGACCTGTGGATCAACACCGCCCGGGAAGAGCTCATGGAGCTTTTGCCCGGCGTGGACGTCCTGGTCATAAACGACGAAGAGGTCCGCATGTTGACGGGCGACTACAACATCTACCGGGCGGCCCGCAAGCTCATAGACATGGGCGTCAAAAGGGGAATGGTGGTTAAGCGCGGCGAGCACGGCTCGACCCTGGTAACAAAAGACGAGATCGGTTTTGCACCGGCCTTTCCGATAATCGAGCTTGTAGACCCCACCGGCGCAGGAGACAGCTTTGCCGGGGCCATCATCGGCCACCTGGCGGCCGAGGGCGAGGTAAGCACCCGCACACTCCGGAGCTCGCTCATCCGCGGCGCCGCGGTCTCGAGCTTTACGGTCGAGGGCTTTGGAGTGGAGCGGCTCCTCCAAATTAACGGAAAGGACATAGAAAGCCGCATCAAGGCGCTTTGCGAGCTCATGATAGTCGAGTAAGGGCTTATGCCCTTGTCTCCCGGCAGCATCTGGACTGGCTGCAGCGCTTATGCTATATTTATTACTCGCTTTCCGGGGAATAATGTAAAGAGGCGGCTATTTGATTGGAGGAGTGAGAGATGTCTGACAAGGTAAAAAGAGAGCAGGAAGAGAAATACTTTGCGGAGCAGGAACGGAAAAAGCGCGAGGAGTTGCGCAAGAAGCTGAACGAGGAGAAGGAGAGGCTTAAAAAGGAGAGCCGGAAAAACGAGCACTGGATGAAGTGCCCGAAGTGCGGCCACGACCTTAAGGAGGTCGGTTTCGAGGACGTTCTTATTGACAAGTGCCAAACCTGCGAAGGCATATGGCTTGACGAGGGCGAGCTCGAGCTTCTTTTGGAAGGCCGCAAGGCGCAAGGCTTTATCTCCCGCTTCATAAGTACAGTTACAACCAAGGAATAAGGTATGGTCCGGCAGGGCCGGACCGGCCCGCTCATCGAGCTAGGCGCCGTAACGCTGGTTGCCGCGGCCGCTCTTGTCCTTGCGGGGACCGGCGCGCTTCCAGCGGGATGGCAGGCGAAAAACTGGCTTGTGCCAGCGGTCTTCCTTTATGCTCCTGTCATCGCTTCACTTACGAGAAACCGCGATTTAAGCGGCGCCGGCCTGGAAGGCACACACTGGAAACGCGCGGGAACAGACCTCGCCCTCTACTTTCTGCTGGTGCTGCCGGTCTTCTTTGCGGGATGGCGCCTGCTGGGTCCCTTCGGCATACCCATCAAGCTCGACTTCCGCCTGCCGGACAACTGGGTCATGCTGCTTCTCTGGCACTTCCTGGCGGTGGCCCTCCCGGAGGAGGTCTTCTTTCGCGGATGGCTCCAGGAGCGGCTTGACCGGATCATCGGGATAAAAAAAAGAATGGCGGGCGCCGACATAGGCGCCGGGCTTTTTATCTCCGCCCTCCTTTTCGCCGCGGTCCACTACGTGCTCGAACCCCGCCCGGACCGGCTGTTGGTCTTTTTTCCCGCACTTCTTTTCGGCTACTTCCGCGAGAGCTCCCGCTCGGTGTTGGTGCCGGTCGCAGCCCACGGCGCCGGGAACTTCCTGTTCCTCTTGTTCCAGGCCTCCGCCCGGACCATGTAAGGACCGCACGGCTTTGGAGAAAACCCGTAAAAGCCGGGTGCGTTCCTTGTGCAAAAGGCTTCTGTCGCGACTTGCGTCGCTCGCACAAAGTTTTTAAGGCTTAATGAGGCGGCCACGCGCTAGCGGAAATCAAGCGCTTTTGTTAGTGAAGTTCCCCCATTTTTATAACCGGTCAGTCCCTCCATAAGCGTCTCCGGCAATCAGAACATTTGTCTTTGTTTCCAATCGAGGAACATACAACTCTCTGTCAAATGGATTGAACCACTCAGCCACCATGATAGCCCCTCCTCGGCCATTGACTGGCCCCCAACTCGGCCATCCGGATAGCCCACACAACTCGGCCATCCGGATAGCCCACACAACTCAGCCATCCGGATAGCCCACACAACTCAGCCATCCGGATAGCCCACACAACTCGTTGTGTGGGCAGACTCACACGAAGTGGGTCTGCAGGTACTTTGTAAAAATATCTTCCCCCACCTCCCTCATCAAACATTCCGGCCTTCTTCGTGTGTTTTACCAACCGAAGCGCATTCTCCCGTGATCTTCGATCACCCACACAACAAGTTGTGTGGGCCATCGTCCGGGGGTTGTGTGGGCCATCGTCCGGGGGTTGTGCGGGCCATCGTCCGGGGGTTGTGTGGGCCATCGTCCGGGGGTTGTGCGGGCCATCGTCCGGGGGTTGTGTGGGCCATCGTCCGGGGGTTGTGTGGGCCATCGTCCGGGG
>JAWOBU010000267.1:0-8836 GCA_046484135.1 bacterium | reverse complement strand
CTGCTCGACCAGGGCTACTTCCCCGGCGGCGTCTACACGCCGAAGACCGACGAGATCATGCGCTCGGACGTTAACATGTACAAGCGGATGGGCTTTAACGGTCTGCGCAAACACCAGAAGGTCGAGGACCCGCGTTTCCTTTACTGGTGCGACGTCGAGGGCCTGGTGGTATGGGAGGAGATGCCGTCGCTCGGTTTCGGCGTTCCCGGCTACGTGCCGGACTGGGCCATGGAGCGGTTTGAAAAGGAATGGATGGATGTTATTGAGCGGGACTACAACCACCCTTCCATCATTGTGTGGACGGTTTACAACGAGAGCTGGGGCATCTATGAGATGTTGTGGCGCAAAGAGGTCCGCGACTGGGGCTATCGCATGGTGCGAAAGACGCGGGAGTCAGACTCTTCCCGGCTCACGGTGGACAACTCGGGCGGGTTTCACTTTGACACGGACATATGGGACTTTCACCATTACCTGCCCACAGTGGAGGACTCGCGCGAGCTTTACGAGAAGTACGACTTCGAGTCCGGTGACCATCTTGGGTTCTCTTATTACATAAAAATGATCATGACCGGCAAGCCGCTCATTCCCTTGTTCTTCCCGGACACGGACTACGCAGGCCAGCCCGTCATAGTCTCCGAGTACGGCGGCTTCGGCTTCTACAAAACCGAGGGAGAAAAGAGCTTATACGATCTCTATCGCGACTACACCCTTGCCATCTTCGACTTCTCGTACCTGGACGGCTACTGCTATACCCAGCCCTACGACGTGGAGCAGGAAAAAAACGGGCTAATGACCTTCGAGCGAAAGCCCAAGGTCCCGCCCGAGAAGATAAGGAAAGTCAACGAGAAAGGCGGATACTGACCGCCCGCCGAGTTAGTGACTTTTTACTGTCCCGCCACCGGCACGGTCATGCCGTGGTGGAAAATCCAGGCCACTATAAGGGCCACCGGGATGACGAACAGGAAGAGCGCCACGAAGTAGACCCCCACCATCCTGCCGAACCGGGCCTCTGCCAGCTTCTTGAAGTCGGTCATTATGCCGATGCTGACAAAGGTAAGCATGAAGAAGAGCTTGCGCATGCCCTTTTCCACCGGCATGGCCCCCATCTTGGCGAGCTCGTGGTAGTCCTTTATCGAGTTCGAGGCCTCGGCCGCGGCAGCCTTGGCGTCCGGAAGCAACACCAGCAGCCCCAGATAGGCGAACCAGGTACAGAAGTATCCCAGCACGAACTTGGGGAACCGGTGCCATATCTCGATGACCGGCACCTTCTCACCCTCCACCCGGTCTATCTTGTAGACCCACACCATGGCCAGCAAAAACGCCCACAGCCCGATGAACATGTCTATCCAGATCTTGGTCATGACCGCGCTGGTGGTGATGAACCCCTCGACCCACTCGACCCCGTCTTGGTTCCGTTTCTTGATCCGCATCATGTCGTCCATGACAGCGCCCGCGGCAGCATCCGCGCCGTCGGTTTTCACTGACATGCCGAGCGCCGACCCGGCAACCACCGGCTGGTCTATCATGTACTTGGTGAAGATGGGAGGGAGGACCACCAGCTCGATCACTGCATAGACAACAACCAGCGCGCTCACCATCACCGGCACGATGGGCTTGGACCGGACCGCGCCTCCGGTGGCCACAGCCGCGGACACGCCGCAGATGGAGATGGCGCTCGAGAGCACTGCCGCGGTCTTGCGGGGCAGGTTGAAAAGTTTTCTCGAGATCAAGTAAGTGCCGGGCCAGAAGATAAGATAGGCCACGATGGTGGCAGCAGCTCCCGCCAGGGCGAGCTCGAAAACGTCGCGGGGAAAGTCGAGCGCCATGTAGCCGACCTTGACGCCCAGGAACACGATCGCGGTCTTAATGAACCACTCCGGCTTGGCGGCCTCGCTCAAGAAGCGCGCCAGCGGCTTTATGAGGTTCCCGATCAAAAGACCGACCCCCAGCGCCAGGATATAGGACGCGCCACCGCCGAGCGAGAGGCTGTGATCGAGACCGTACTTTGCTTTATTGGTGGTGTCCGCGGCCAGGAAGGCGTGATGACCGATTATCCAGAGCCCATACGTGAAAAAGAAGATAAAGGTCCAGCCGATAATAAACTTCTTCAAGTCCCACTTCATGGCGAGGGCGCCGATGGTTACGGGTATGGTGAAGACGGCATAAGAAACAAGGATGCTCCACATGCCCAGGTTTTGTTCCTGGTACCACTCTCCCAGCGGGCTTACGGAAGACAACATCCCGTTGTCGCCGGTAAGGCCGACCCACTTGGACGGATACGCTATCCACCCGACCAGGTCAACGCCGGTAAGGGACAACAGTCCCAGGGCAAAGAACAGCAGCCCTACCCATACCGACCACCAGTCCTCGGTGGTCAGCATTCCCGAGTACCATCTTCTTTTTTCCAATGAAGTCGGACCAGACATTACCATACCTCCCCGGCCCGGAGGCCTTCTATGCCGGCTTGATGGTTACCACACGATTAAAGTAATGGTTCGAGTACTGCCTCATCCACTCAGGGAACACCGCATTGTCGAAAGTCATGCGCACTTTTATACTCGAGCCGGAGACCTCCGGATGGTCTCGCCCGAGCAGCTTTCCGAGCTCCCGGTCCAGTTCGGCCAAAGTGCGGCCCGAAGCGCGGGTCTCGCCGTTCTCCGCGAGCCACATGGAGCCATCGTGAATGAGCCTCATGGTCAACATTGCAGAACCTTTACAGGATGAAGTGGTTGATCAAAAACCCGAAGATCGCCAGGAACACCACGGCCGCAATAAATGAACCCACCACTATCTTGGTCTCGATCGGGTCCCACGGCTCCGCACCCGCAAGCACGTCATCCTCTTCCGAGTCATCCCGGCAAAGATCGCCCTTTTCCCCGGCCTGCTCCATCTTCTGTTCTTCTTTTAAATCCTCGCAGGACTCCTCTTCGTGCCTTCTTTCATCATTGTCAGACATGGCATGGACCTTCCTTTGTCTTGAAGCGTTGTTCCTATTTTAATCCTCACCTCAATCAAATTGCAAAGAAAAAGAAACGTGCCTGTCTTGACCGCGATCCGGAACATTGCTACGATTCAAAATAGAAAAATACGGGGCACGTCAAACGCGCTTCAGTTTGAAACAAGGACTTTCACGATCATGGAATACTCGGAAATACTGCACCGCTGCTTCCGGTGCGGCTACTGCAAGCTCCCGTCGGGCTACCAGGACCTGAACTGCCCGCCCTACCTGAAAAGAAGGTTCGAGTCGTTCGCGCCGGGCGGAAGGATGTGGCTCCTGCGGGCATGGCTCGAGCAGGAAATCCCCGCGAGCAAAAGGCTTGCCGAGATCATGTACTCCTGCGCCGGGTGCGCAAACTGCGTGGAGAACTGCGTGTTCCCCAAGTTCAAGTCCGACCTGTTAAACGCTTTCACCGCGGGCAGGGAGGAGCTGGTCAACACCGGCCAGGTCCCCGGCATGGTGCAGAACTACTTCAAGGCCATCACCATGTACGGGAACCCTTACAAGATGCCGGAGGCTGAACGCGGCGATTGGGCGCGAGACCTTGGCATAGAAACCTATAACGGACACGAGTATCTTTTCTATGTGGGTTGTCCCGGCTCTTTCGACGAAATTGGGATCAAGATGGCCCGGGCGGTTGCAACAGTGCTCAAAGAGCGGGGCATCTCCTTCGGCATCATGGGGGAGAACGAGACCTGCGACGGAAACGAGGTCCGCACCATGGGCGAGAAAGGCCTTTTCCAGGCCCTGGCCGACAAAAACATCGAGAGCTTTAAAAAGGCGGGCGTGGAAAAGATCATCACCCTGTCTCCCCACGCCTATCACGCCTTCAAGAACTACTACCCCCTGCTGGGCGGCTCCTTTCAAGTGATGCACTATGCACAGCTCCTGGCCGGACATGCCGCCGGTCCCCCAAAAGGAGAGGCCCGGCCGCTCCGGGTGACCTTCCACGACCCCTGCTACCTCGGACGCCATAACATGGATTACTTAACGCCGCGGGCCGTGCTTCAGGCCATTCCCGGAGTAGAGCTCGTGGAGATGGACCGCACCATGGCGGACTCTCTTTGTTGCGGCGGAGGCGACGGCAACTTCTTTACCGACGTTTTGGGAAGCGGCCCGGACTCACCTGCCCGAAGACGGGTCCGCGAAGCCCGTGAGACCGGCGCAAACGTGCTTGCGGTGGCCTGTCCCAAGTGCGCCCGGATGCTTGATGACGCCGTCCGGGACGAAGAGCTTGCTTCCGAGCTCGAGGTCATGGACCTGGCCGAAATAATCCTCGCACAAGGCTGATGATTTTTGCGGCCCTTCCTTTTCTCTCTGCCTTTGGAGAATCTTGCTGAAATTGGAGGGAGAGACCTACTGGACTTTATCGACGGGAGAGACCTCCTGGTCTCGATTGGTGGGAGAGACCTCCTGGTCTCGATTGGTGGGAGAGACCTCCTGGTCTCGATCATCGCGAGCTGGAGCTCGCTCCCACCAGTGAGCTCGCCTCCACCATGGATTTTTCTTCCACATGAGAGCTCGAACATCAAAAAAGCCTCTCTCTGGTCTCTTTCCTGAAAGCCATTGAACTTTTCGCATAATCCGCCGTTTACGGTTATAATGACAGTCAAGGGATGTGTCCAAAGAAGCCTATCCGTGCATGTGGTTGCGCCGGCAGGCCATAGATAACGTGCTTACGGGAGCTGTCTTTCTCTTGTTTATTATTTTTCGACGCGGGAGCGAAAACGGATAAGGAGCGATGAATAGTTTATTTCTCATGCAGATGGCGCTTATCTCGCAGGCTGAAGGCCCTGACCTCTCCACCTGGAACCTGGTCATGGGCGCCGGGCCAGTGGTCAAGCTCGTTATTTTTATTCTTGTCGTTTTCTCTCTTGTCTCCTGGGCCATCATCGGGGCCAAGCTCTGGCAGATATGGAGGGCCAAGAAAGAGTCCCGCATGTTCTTGAACGCCTTCTGGGCGGGCGAGAGCCTGGAGCAGGTGCGGGTGTCCACCAAGCGCTTTCAGAGCTCTCCGCTGGCATACGTGTTCCGTGCGGGCATGAGCGAGCTCGAGACCGTTCGCAAAGGCGGCAAGAGCGAGGACAGCGGCTCCCTCTGGGAGATGGGAAAAAGCGAGTGGGGGGCGGAGAACGTGGAGCGGGCCTTGCGACAATCCTCGTCCATCGAGATGAACCGCTTGAGCAGGTTCCTGAGCTTCCTGGCCACCACCGGCTCCACTACTCCCTTTATCGGACTCTTCGGCACCGTCTGGGGGATCATGAACAGCTTCCAGGCCATCGGCGGCAAGGGGGGCGCAGGTTTCAACGTGGTGGGCAAAGGCATCTCCGAGGCCCTGATCGCCACAGCGCTGGGCCTGGCCGCGGCCATACCCGCGGTGGTGGCTTATAACTACTTCCTTACCGTGCTCCGGGCCATCCAGTCCGAGCTGGAAAACTTCCAGGCAGAATTTATGAACATAGTGGAAAGACACTTCATCAAAAAGAGGCAGGAACAAAAGCGACAAGCGCCCCAAGCAGACTCGCCCAGGTTGAGGCGGGAAAGAAGGGAGTAAGCGGCGATCGGTTATACTCGGCTACTTAAAATAAATATGTATATATCTGCTTCTTCCGTGCGAGCGACTTTAGTCGCGAAAGCGCAATGAATTAAAATTCTCTACTTGCCAAGGAGGACTGACCATGGCTCTTCCCGGCGGCAACAACAACCTTCCCATGTCCGAGATCAACGTAACTCCACTGGTGGACGTCATGCTGGTGCTTTTGATCATCTTTATGGTGGCCGCCCCCTACCTGGAGCAGGGCGTCAAGGTGGAGCTGCCGCACGCGCAGGTGGAAGCCATGCCGGCGGAGACCGAAGAGGTCGTGATCAGTGTAACGCGCGACCGGAAGATTTTCCTGGACGCGGACCCGGACAAGCCCGTGGCCCTGTCCGCGCTGGGGGCCAACCTGAAAAGAGCGGTGTCCTCGCGTAAGACGGACGAGGTCTACCTGCGGGCGGACAAGGACGTGGACTACGGCTTCGTGGTGCAAGTCATGGCGGAGGTCCAGAACACAGGCATCAAGGGAATGGGCATGGTAACAAAGCCGGAGGATATCAAGGCCCCATGAGCGCGTTTGCACTGGACGGCAGAAGAGACCGCGAGTTTCAAAGGACTTTTAGAAAGGCGCTCGTGATCTCGCTGGCCTGCCATGGCGCTGTCGTGCTGATGATGGCCCTGTCCAGCATGTTCGGCGGGAACACCCAAAAGCTGCCCCGGACCATGCCGGTGTCCCTCATGAGCGCGCCGCCCGGTCCCAAGCCTTCCGCGGCGACTCCGCCGCCGGCAAAGAAAAAGAAGCAGAAAGCCGTTGCCAAGCCTCCCCCCGAGAAACCACAGAAAAAGCCCGAGCCGAAAAAGGAGCCCGAACCCGAACCAGAACCGGAGTCGAAAAAAGAGCCCGAACCCGAACCAGAGCCGGAGCCGAAAAAAGAGAAGAAAACACCAAAGAAGAAAGCGCCGGACAAACCGGAGAAGAAAATATCTCCCCGCAAAAAGGAGGACTCCGTAAAAAAGAACCAACAAAAAGAAAAAGAAGAGCCCAAGAAAAAGAAGGAAAAGGCCGAAAGCATCGAGCCCCCGTCTCCGCCCGGCAAAGACGAGCAAAAAGTCTCTAAAAACGAGTCCCCCTCTACGCTCGCGTCCAACCCGGACATCGAAGCCGCCCGCCGCCTGAGGGCCGGCGCAAGCTCCGGCACTACTACCACGAAAGAGACGAGCTGGAACAGCGCCTCGGAGCTCATCAAAGAAGACCCCCGCATGAAGACCTATCACAGCACTATCGGGGGCCAAATCCGCGACTACTGGATACTGCCGCCTTCCGTGCCGGAAGGGCAGGGACTGCACGTGGACGTCATTGTTACGGTGGACCAGAAAGGCAACGTCCTGGACCACGAGATCGTACACAAGTCCGGCCATCCCGACTTCGACCAGTCCGTGAAAGACCTTATACAAAAGCTGGAGAGGCTGCCGGCCGTGCCGGTAGAGGTCCCCGGCGGAGAGCTCGAGCTGCCCCTCAGGTTCGTGCCGGAAGGATACGAGCGCTAAGGGCCGTCTTAAAAAGCCGAATTTTCCCACGCGCTTGATACGCCCTTAAGGAGATGCCTTGCTGGAAAGATGCCACACCTTTCGATTCGATTTGCATAACCTCATACGTGGTGAAGTCTCCGGTCCCCGCTGGCTCCTGGCTCCCGTCATCCACGAGCTTTCCAGCCATGAAATCGAGGACACTTCTTCTGATCCGGATTTGAAAATCATTTTGCAAACCGGAGGAGCCGCCCGCGACTCGGCCGAAGGCCATGAGACTCTTCTTCGCTGGAGGGGTTCTCACCTTATGGCAAGCTGGCAGGCGGCGCTTATGGAAAAGGAGAGCGGGGGATTGTTTCTGCACGTCGCCGGCAACCGCCTTACCCGTTTTATTGTCGCCAAGTGGCTTGTCGAACCTGCCGTCCGCGTCGTGGCGCTAAAAAAAGGCCTGGTCATGACTCATGCCGCGGCCTTGTCCGACGGCAAGAGAGCGCTCCTTGTGTCCGGCCCGGGCGGAGCCGGCAAGACCACCTGGACCCTGCACTGGCTCCAGGCGGGCCATCCCTACCTCGCCGACGACTTCTCGATTGTAAACGGCGGCGAGTGCCTGCCCTACTTAACACCGCTTCGGCTGGGTTTTATGAACGTCCTTCAAAACGAGGTGCTAAAAGATATGCAGACCAGCCTCAAGATCGAGGCAGCGGCGCGGACCATGCTCCGGCGCGCCACCGGGGGCAGAGTCAAGCTCTACCTGAAAGCGCCTCTCCACCAAGCCGTTCCCGCAGCAAAGGTGTCCGGCCCCGTACCGGTGGCGGGCGCTCTTTTTCTCGATCCCCAAAAGGAGGGCCAGTCCTCCGGCCGGGTATCTACTCTCTCGGCAAAAGACTTCGCAAAGATACTAAGCCGGACCGACGGAGAAGAGATGCACGGGTTCGGAGGCAATGGAGAGCTTCCGGTTATGATACGCGGCAGCGCTTTCCGAAAGCGGCAGGAAGAGTTACTTACCGAGCTGCTCGGAGACGCCCCCTGCCTGTCCGTGGCCGCTAGGCCGCTCCCGGAGCGGGCCGCGCTTTCCTCCGTTAAAACTCTTCTTGACTACTTGCAGAAAGATCAAAAGTGTCGCGACTTCCATCGCTCGCACAATAATTGCAATGCTACAGAATACTAATATTCGCTGTTCACTTCATCCTTTTTGTCGGGCGAGCGAAGCACGAGCAGGGTTATCTCCGGCGGGCAGAACACGCGGAAGGGCCATCCCACGGTGCCCAGCCCGCGCGAGGTGTAGATCATCTGTTCGTCCTTTTTGTGGAACCCTTCCGGGTAGCGATAGGTCAGATGAGCGAGGCCTGGTCCGCCAAAGGGAAGCTTGAGCTGTCCGCCGTGGGTGTGGCCGGCTATCACGAGATCAACGGGAAGTCCCTTGATGTCGGAGAACGATAACGGCCGGTGCTTTAACAAGATGGAGGGCCGGTCCGGAGGCACGCCTTCCACTGTTTCGGAAATCTTTCGCGTGCTCGGGTCGTCGCTGGTCCAGTTCATGCCCGAGTCGTCCAGGCCGGCCAGGACCAGGCTCGAGCCTTTATCTTCGAGGCTCACCCACTCCTTGCGGAGCATAACGAAGTCCCGCTCTTCCATCCGGGTCGCGACCGCCCGCCTCCCGGTGTAAACGTCGTGGTTGCCGATGACGGCGTACCTTCCCAGCCGCGGCCTCATGTCTTCCAGGCAATCGGCGAACCGGTAGACGTAATCGGGATGATGGTCCACCATGTCGCCGG
>JAWOBU010000259.1:0-9311 GCA_046484135.1 bacterium | reverse complement strand
AGCAGTCCTTGATTAGAATTATTTTATATCTACACTATTAGTTAGCAGTATGGTGTCTGCTCAGTTAACAAGTTAAAGAAATAATAGATCGTCCATGTACAGGGCCCCCACCTGGCAGCGCTCGACACAGTCGCCGCAATCTATGCAGGCGTCTTCATCGTGGGAGGCCACGAAGCTGGAGTGTGCCACCGCGGTGGGGATGTTGAGCTTGGTGATGGTCCCCAGGATGCCGCAGCAACAGCCGCAACAGTTACAGATGAAGTTGATCTTCTGCTGAATGTTGTCGGAAAGATGCACGCACCCCGCTTCCTCCGCCCGTTCCAGCGCATCAAGCATCTCTTCGTCAGAGGCCCGCCTTGCAAAGCCGCGTTCCACCGCGTAGTTAACGAACGGGCCCAGCACCATGCATACGTCTTTGGGACGGCCGCAACTGTCCCCGATCAGCTCGTGCTCGTGCCGGCAGAAACAGGTGGTGAGAGCCTTGTTCTTGTGGCCCGTAATCAGCTCTTTCACCTTCTCATATGGCTGGACCTCCTGGCCGGCCGGGACCTCCTGGTTGATGACAATGGTCCGGGCGAAAGGCTCGCTCACCGCGAAGCTCTTCTTGCCCCACCCCTCGAAGTAGTAGTCGTTGAAAAGCCGGGCCAGCTCTTTCGACTTCTGGTCATAAAGACCCTTCATGAACTGGAGCTCGAAGATGCCCGGCACCAACGGCATTACCGAGTAGTGCGGCTCGCCTTCCTTGACCTCGGCGTAGACCACCCCCTTGTCCGCGGCGGACTCGAGAAGCGGCCTGGCCTCTTCAGGCGCGATTCCGCTACGTTCGCAGATTTGAGAAAGCTTCTCCCGCAAAGGATGAGGCATGAGCCGGGCGGCCATGGCCGCCTCCTGTTCGGTGAGGATTATCTCGAGAATGCGCCGGAGGTTCTTTGTAGGCGGGGCGCCGGTGGGGAACTTGTCCAGCAGGTCCATCAAAGATTCGTAACCGTCCATTTTTCGTCTCCTTTGTGGCAGAAAAAAAATTGTTGCGGCGCTGTTCCTGTCAGCCGTTTTCTCGAACAATCATATCAGATGGAACTTGACCCCACAACAGCTATAATGTTATAAGCGGTCTCGGCTCGAGCGGCGCCGTTTTCAGCAAGCTCTGCAGCAATGCACTTTTCTCCTTGCGTTTCAGCGAAACCATGACAAGCCGAACAAGGTGGTTCCATGAAAAAACCAGAGCATAACGTTTTCCCCTTCCTGATGATGCTGTCTTTTTTCATCCTTGCCGCAACCGTTATCTTTTTTTTCACGGACGGCAGGGCTTCTTCTTCGGATTATTCGGAGGAGTACGTTCCCTCTACCATGAAGCGCGTGCATGACCCGGTGCAGGTACCGGGAAAACTGCTTTCCGAACTCCACGGAACAAAGTTCAAGAACCTCCGGCTCTTCGCGTTCAAAGACTCCGCCATGGTCCCTGTTGTTTACCAGTTTGACGAGCGCACTCCGGACGGCTCCTTTATCATGGACATGGGGGAAGGTAAGAACCCGAAGGCACACAATTCCACTCTTGACGGCCGGGACTTTCTCGTCTTCCGCATCTGCGACAGCGGCGGCCGGGCGCCTCACTCCGCCTGGAAAAACGAGGACGGCATCGAGATAGAACTTATTGACCCGGTGGACCGCGGCAAGTCTTATGTATATCTTTTCCGGTTTCCCGGCAAAGCTCCGGCCCGTTTAAAAAAAGACACGGTGAGCCTCGAACACTGGGACCCGTGGAAGAACCCGAGCTGGCCTTTTATCGTGGAGGGCCTCTCCTACCGGATCAAGGGACTGGTAAACCGCATTAACGGCAAATATTACAAGACGGCGATAAACAAAGAATTCCGGGTGCCGAAATCCGCAGGCGGGACCAACGTGAACATTCTGGACGGCCAGAGGATGCGGGCCTTCTGCGAGTTCAAGTTCGGCATCTACCGGGTCGAAGCTGACGAGACCAATATGATTGGCGGAATTGACTCGCTACGGCACGGCCCGGTCCGCGGATACGGCAGACAGTGGATGACCAAGGCGCTTCCCTTGGGCATCAAGGGGCCCCGCATCTACTCCGACGTCTTTACCTACGACCGGCTCATCGTCTCGCCCATGCAACTCAATATCCCGGTGAACCCGGACATGATCATCAACAAGGCGGGAATCGAGTTCGGCTATGACTTTAACAAGAAAGCTTACGGCATGAGGTTTTACAGCCCCAACTGCATGGACGGCGTAACCATTGACGGACGCATGAACGAACGCGAGAAAAACCTGCCCGACACTTACGTGCCCTGGTTCCTGGTTACCGGCCCGCAGGGAAGCCTTATCTTCCGGGTGAGCATTGATCCGAAACTACTCGAGCAGACCGAGAACAAGCTCACTTACATTGACGACCTTGACCGGGCCTTTCCCCCGGAAGACGTGCCCGGCTCCATCGGGTATGCCCGCACCACCATCGAAATGACATCAGTCAAGCCGGGCCGCTACAAATTCCAGATCGAGTGGTACTTTCCTCCCGACTTCTATAAACCAGGCGGCTACGATAAAGAAATGCTCGATGAGTTCCTCAATATCAAGGACAAGCCCATAATCATCAAAGTGGACGGAAAGAAAGCCGAAAACCGCGCACTCAACCCGCCGCCCCTGTCGGTCAAATAGAAGTGCGACAGGCAATTCAACAGGGCAAACCTCATTGCGGCAACAGGGGCTTGTTTCAGCAGGTGAGGTGGAACCCGGCCGCCACCTTTTTCTTCCCGGCCAGCTCGTTGTACTTGCGGGTCGCTTCTTCCGAAGGCATCTCGTGAAACTCGATCCCCTGGTCCGCAAGCCACTTGCGGGTGGAGTCCGGGACCTTCATGGCCCCGTAAGCGCCGCAACCCACGATCAGGGTCTCGGGCTTGTCCTTCATGACCTCGGAAAGGTCCGAAGGGGCCAGGCTGTGACCTTCTTTTCGCCACCAGCTCGGTTTTACTCCGGCCGGAAGAATGATCACGTCCTCTTTATACTCCCGGCCGTCAATGGTTATGCTGCCGAACTTGTAATCCTCGATAACAGGAGCCATAAGTAGCACCTCCCCGCTTTCCTCTCAGGCCTGCATGTAATATTAAGCACGAGAACGAACCCGCGCAAGCCCTCACACCCATACCCGCGCATCCAATCATTTGCCCGGCACACCGCGCTCGGGTATCATCAGTATTGATGCAGACAAGCACGCTGTTGGCGCTCTCGCCGGAGAGGTCTTTTTAACCGCTATGAGTGATATGCCGGCTTCCAGAATGTCCTTGCGGCAACTGCTCCGGAAACAGCTTCAGGCCCGGTACGGCAGAAAGGTGCGGGGGCTTTCCGAAGAGGCGGGACCGCCCAGGATACTCATGCTGGAGAGCTCCGCGGCCTGTAACCTCTCCTGCCCCAAGTGCGCCCATAAAAGCGCTCCCCGAAAAAGAGGCAACATGGACCTTGAACTCGGCTTTTCCATTATAGAGCAGGCGGCCGCCATGGGCACCAGGTGGGTGTGCCTGTCCCTGTTGGGAGAGCCTCTTCTGAACCCCGACCTGGAAGAGTTCGTGCTACACGCCCGTTCAGAAAAGCTCAATCCTTACCTCGTCACCAACGGCATGCTCCTCACCCCGGAGCGGTCCGAGGCTTTGCTGGAGGCCGGCCTGGCCGGAGCGGTGGTGTCAATTGACGGGTGGGACCCTGCTTCCTGGGAAGAAAGGCAGCCGGGAGTCGCCCCCGAACTCGTGATGCAAAACCTCGCCGCCTTCCGGAAGCTTACGCAAAAGAAAGACCCGACCCCCGAGCTCGCATCCATAAGCATAATAGACACCATCTCGAAAAAACATCTGAAAGAGCTTAAAACCTACCTGGGGCCGGCAGTGGATCGTTGCGGCATCCTGCCCCTCATGGATTTCGGAACTCCCGATTATCGAACGGACCCGGCGCTTCTGCCCGGCCGAAGGTCATGGATGATGACGCCCTGCCGGAATTTGTGGGACACTCTGAACGTAGGATGGGACGGAAGAGTAACCGCGTGCTGCAACGACCACGGATTCCTCCTCGAGTACGGGGACGCCGCCCGCCAGCCGCTGGCGGAAATATGGAACAACCGCACCATGCAAAGTTACAGGAAAAACCACCTTACAAAGAACCTGTCTCAAATGCCCATGTGCGGATCATGTACCCAGGACTTCGAGAAGTCGCTCCGGTTCGGCCTGTGGCGCTACCGGTTTTCCAGGATGTAGAATATGCTCCGTATTTCAGTGCTATCCAAAATATAAAACGAATTCGAGCAATTTTATCACGCAGAGGCGCCAAAACGCAGAGAGTTGAGAATCTTCTTTGAACTTGAAGAGCTGAAGACAAAACCCTCTTAGTAATTCGGCGGAGGCGGGGTTATTAGAAATCGAGGTCCCCGGACAAGCGGGCCGAATCTTTTTGTTTTACCTTTGCGATTTTGCGACTTTGCGTGAAACAAAGACTTTTTTGGGACAGAAGTGTCCGTATTTATAAAAAAGAGGTTTAAGCCAATGATTGATACCGGCGATCCTCCCGAAAAGATTGAGCGGATTATTGAACGCGTGCTCAAGGGATGGGGGCTTCACAAGGCCGGCAAGGAGCAGCAGGTGTTCCGGGTCTGGAAAGACGCCCTGGGCGAGCCTCTGTCCTCCAACCTGCGGCCGCTTTTTATCCACCAGGGCCGGCTGGTGGTCGGCGTGCGGGACAGCGCCTGGATGCAGGAGCTCCAGTTCATGAAAAAGGACATCAAGAAGAAGCTGAACAAGAAGCTGGGCGGCGACACGGTGCGGGAGGTGCACTTCAAGATAAGCAGCTTTGATAAAGAAGAACCGGCGGAAGAAGACGCGCAAGAGGCGGCTCCCGAGGTCTCCCTCTCGCCGGAGCTTGTAAAGGAAGCGCAGGACGCGGCCTCGGTTATCTCAGACCCTAGGCTTCGCGAACAGGTCCTTGCAACCCTGTTGGCTTCGGCGAGGCGGAAGCTGGAAGAGGAAGGCGAATTAGAGTGAATAAAGAAGTAGTGTCTTGTCAAACTTTAAATAACGCATACTGTGCGAGCGACTTTAGTCGCGACTTTAAGTCGCTGGCACGGAAACTATTTCTCTTGGAAGCGACGAAAAACTCTTGACAAAGAAGCAGGGCTTTTGATGCCGTTCACATCTGGACGAGCCAGACCGGCTCCTTTTCGAGCTGGTCCTGGATGAAGTAGTCCATGCTATCCAGGATTTCCGAGTCTATGTTGACAAACTCGACCCCCATGCCCGGCAGGCAGGATTTCTTGCGATAGGTCTCATACTCGTTGGTCCACGCCACCCGGGCCGTGGCCTCCACCGAAAGGTTGATGTCGGGTATCCGGAAACTGAGGTCTATCTCTTCTCCCTCCGGCATGGGGTTGATGGTCCGGATGAAAGCTCCCCCCAGAGAAAGGTTCGAGGTATAGCTGGAAACCGTGTTTTCTCCGGCTTGATAATCTACCGGCAGGGACTTAAGAAGGCGCGGGTACTTGCGGGTGTTTTCGTGACCGTAATAAAAAACCTGGTTGACCCGGAACAAAATCTCGTCCACCAGCGCCGTCTTGGTTATGTAGCCCAGGGCCCCCAGTTCTTTCAACCGGTTTATCTCTTTCTGGCTTTTGAAAATGCCGGTGACAACCAGGACCTTTTTGTTGACCGGGTCCTTGTAAGGCTCGAGCCGCTCCAGGATTTCAAACCCGGTTACCTTGGGCATAAGGAGGTCTATGATATAAAGATCAAATCCCTCAGCGTCATCGCAAATAGTTGACCAGGCTTCCTCTCCGTCGGAAGCTGTTACTACATCAAAACCAGCCTCGCTAAGAACGTCCTGTAGCATGATGCGCATGGGCAAGGTATCGTCGGCCACCAGGATTCTCTTTCTGACGTTTGACATTCTTTTTCCGTCTCACTCCTTGAAAGTCCGATCCTCCTGTGCTTACTCGAGATGTAGTTATATTTTCCTTTTAACGCCTGTTAAAGCAATAGGCCACAAATTTTTATTAGCTCGTCCCCTTTATTAACTTATTATAATCATTTTTCCCGCCAATAGTCAAGAAAAAATTCCATGATTGAAAATTTTATGCCAGCCTCTATGGATAAGCCCCTGGTTGAAAAGGGTTCATTGTCCGATCTTGCCAACAATATCCGCTAACTTACCAGGAAGGTTACCACCATCGCGCCGACAAACGAACTTTGAAAAATGTTATTATAATAGAAGAGCTTCTTAAAATAAGGTTCATCAGGATTAAGCGTACTTGAACATGGAGTTTGAAGATTGTTTTATTGGGGAACAAAGAAAATGTACTTTTGATATTTGGGGACAACACAATGTGGTTCACTCAGCCGGTTTATCCGACTTGCGCCAAGTCCTATTTTCTTTGTTCCCCACAAGTTCCAGTTTAGCACAATCCGCTTGAGACTTTGTCAAGGGCTCCCAAGGGGAGCCGCGCTCACGCGCGGGCATGCCCCTTGACAAAGTCGCGGATTGTGCTTTAAAGGTCTGCGTCAGCACGAAAGTACGCTTAATTCTGATGAGCCTAAAGTAATACCATGAACCAGAAGACAAGAACGCCGGGAGTCTTGGATGAGAGCTTATAAAAAAGCGGGCATTACCACCACGGTGCCGTCGGAGGTCCTGTTTGCCGCGGGCATTACCCCGGTGGATCTCAACAACGTGTACATAACCTCCGAGGCGCGAGATGACATGGCAGCTTTTGCGGAGGAGCGCGGTTTCCCGACCAACATCTGCACCTGGATCAAGGGTATCTACAGCGCCGTCTGCCACTCGGAGCTTGACCTGGTAGTGGGCGTGGTCCGAGGAGACTGCTCGAGCACGGAAAAGCTCCTCGAACTGTGGAGCGACCAGGACATACCCGTTGTACCGTTCGCCTTCCCTCCCGCTCCTGATGCCGGCGCCATGGAAAAAGAAATAAAAGATTTCGCGCGCCGGTTGGGCACTGACGTGGACCGGGCGGAAGAGTATCGGAAGGAACTTTCCGGGGTCCGCTCTCTTCTTTTCAAGCTGGACGAGTTGACCTGGCGGGAAGGCAAGGTCTCGGGAGCGGAGAACCATCTATGGCTGGTAAGTTCGAGCGACTTTTGCGGCTCGCCGGAGCGTTTTGAAAAGGACCTCACGAAGTTTGTGGCGGAAGTAGAGAAGAGACCAGCCGACCCGCCGCACCTGCCGCTCGGCTACGTCGGCGTCCCGCCGGTCCTGGACGACCTTTACGAGACCGTGGAGAAGCTGGGAGCAAGGATCGTGTTCAACGAGGTGCAACGCCGGTTCTCCATGCCCGGCGGCTTCAACAGCCTGGCCGAGCAGTACACTCATTACACCTATCCTTACGACACCTTCTACCGTATCCGCGACATCCAGAACCAGATCAACCTGCGGGGTCTTAAAGGCATCATCCACTATGCCCAGACCTTCTGCCACCGCCAGATCGAGTCCATGCTTTTTAAAAAGCATCTGTCCGTGCCCGTGCTCACCATTGAAGCGGACAAGCCCGGTCCCGTCTCCGGCTCTCTTAAAACCAGGCTCGAGGCGTTTTTAGAACAGCTTTCCCAGAGCTTAGGGCCTGCGACATGAAAAGATGGGCAAGTAAACCGCCCATGTCCCCGCCCCGAACTCCGCCGGGACCGCCAGACTCCAGCCCGGCTCTTGCAAAGCGCAGGATGGATCGGTACCCCGGACAGCTCCCTGCCCCTGGGAACGCCAGGCTCCAGCCTGGCAAAACGCCCCCTGGGCCGCGGGTGGCCCGCCTAGCCTGTCCGGGTGGGAGTGAGCTCCTGCTCACGATAATCGAGACCTGCCTGCCTGTGCGTGTCCGCCTGCCTGTGCCGGACACGGCAGACAGGGAGGTCTCTCCCACTATAAGTTTTTCCGGGGGTTAAAACACCTGGCTAATATACAACGCTCCGTTGGAGCTTATCGAGTCGCGAAGGGACAAAGGAGAATAGCAAGGGATAATAAAAAGGAGTTATGTATGGTGTCCCGAATGGCGCTAACTTAAGCCCTTACCATGCTATAAACTCGAACTTGGGAATGCACAACTGCCTAATATAAAAGTAATTTTCATTTTAGAAGGCGTATTGCCTTCCTTTAAGTTAGCGCCATTCTATGGTGTCCCCGGAGTTCCATGCGTTATTTCCCCGCTTCCACGGTCTCGATAAACTTGTCCAGCTCCGACTCAAGCTGATTGAAAACTTCTTGACAGCCAAGCACCAGGTGGGCCATCCGTTCCCACAGAATCTGGAACGTGTAAGCGCTCCGAAAAAAATGCCTGAACTCCAGGTACTCCCGCAGCTTTTCAGACAGGTCTTCCGATATTACTGCCGGCCGAGACGATACGGGCCGCGACATCATGGAAAGAAGCTCTTTGTGCCAGGCAGGTCCCTCGGGCAGCCCTTCATCGAGCTCAATCGCGATCCTCTTGAAAATGTTTTCAATCCCGTTGTAAAAACCGTGCAGCATCGCCGCCAGCGCGGAAATCTCGATCCGGTCAGGGGCCGAAACACCGCACTTGTCTATCAGCGGCCCGTGATCAGAAAAGAGCGTCCGGAGCATTTCCCGCTCCACTGCAATCTGCTTTTTAAGCCTAGGCCACACGCTCGAGCTCTCCTTCATCTTTCAGGTAGCGCGTGAAAGGATTGTCGTCTTCAAGGCAAACCAGGTCCACGTCCCGGCCCAGGATGTCTCTCGCCCGGGCCATGGCCTGGAAAAACACCTCGGGCGGAAGACCCGAAACAGCAAGGTCAACGTCCGAGACGGCCCCTGTTCGACCCGAAGCCGCGGACCCGAATACGTACACCTCCCGCGCCCCCAGATCTTTCAGGGCATCGGCTGCGCGCTCAATAGAATCTTTCAAATGTTCGTCCATGACCGTTCCCCTCGTTTATAAATAATCAGACCGCTCCGAACATCCGCCGTTTGAATACGGGATCGAGCGACTTGGCGTTCGGAATCACGCTGTCCGAGTTCACCAACACATCGTCCGCGCCTTCTATGAGCTTGTTGTCGAGCACGAACTTCTTGTCCCGCTCGAAGTGCTCTTAATTCAAGAGCTTTGGAATGCTATATATAGGCCGGTTTTCCGTCTTGGTAAAAAGTATATCACCGGCGCTGCCAGCGTCAACCATAACGGGAGCAAGCTCCCTGACGGAAAGCGGCGGCAGGCCACCGCACTCCCAAAGATAACGGCTGCTGTTCTAAAGTATGACCTCTCACCATCTACATAAACTTAATTGTAAAGAACTGACCCCGCACCC
>JAWOBU010000226.1:0-30730 GCA_046484135.1 bacterium | reverse complement strand
GGAAAAATACGTCAGACAGCAAATATGTTTTACGATCTGGGAGTAGGATGATAGGCCCAAGTCCGCGGGTAAACCATGTTATTCAAACTGATCTACCTGTTTCCCGGTGGTCGAGCCGGCCAGGTCGGAGCAGCCGCAGACCGGCGACGACACGGCCGACGCCGGCGAAGAACCGTCGGCCGAAGGCGCCGACGTCGGGGCCATCATGGAAGCCTACAGCCCGGGGGCGCTGAAGAAGGCCCGGCCGGTGGCGGTGGTCATGGGCGAGTACGAAGGAGACGTGGACGGACAAGGCATGCCCGTGCTGCTTATCGGCGACTGTGCCAAAGTCAAAGGAGAGGTAAAAGGCAAGACGCGGAGGATCGGGGGGTGCCCGGTGGTGGTGCCTTACTTCATGAACTTCGGCTGCTACTACTTCAAGACACCGAACCCCTATCTCGACCCCTCCGCCTTCTGGAAGTTCCCCTACTACATGGCCGTAAGCTATATAAACAAGCTCCGCAACCGGACGCTCGGATAAATGCCGGTTATGATGCAAGCCTGCACGAACCGGGACGGATGTTATAATAACAAGTAATGACTATTTGATCGCGGCTAAAGCCGCTCGCACGTAAACCGTTCGTTCATGCATTAATTTTCCGAAGCTTTATAAAACTCTATCAAGAGGTGTTGAAAAGATGAAGGTCCACATCAGTTACTGCGGCAGATGAGGCTACCAGCCGAGGGCGGTCGCTCTCGCGGAGTCCATCCAGGAGAAGTTGAACATCGAGGCTGAGTACGAGGTGGGGTCCACCGGCGACTTCGAGGTCAAGCTGGACGGCCGGCCGGTTTTCTCGAAGAGATCGCAGGGCAGGTTCCCGCACCCCGGCGAGGTCGAGGACCTCGTTCAACAGGCCATGGAAAACTGACGCCGGCTGAACGACTCGACCTTTTATAATTGCCGGCCCCATATAAAACGGAGTCCCTGGATTTAATCACGCACAAGCGCCAACACGCAAAGAGTCTGGATTAGTATAGTGGGAGCGAGCAGGAGTTCGCGATTGTCGAGACCTGCCTGTGCATGTTGCACCCAGACAGGGATATCTCTCCTGCCAAACCTCCAGCTTTTTGCAAAAGGGTGAGAGGAGGAGACTGTTTTGGATCGCAGAGAGCTTTTAAAGTACGGAACAGTGGTATCGGCCGCGGCGGCCGGCAGCCTGCACGGGCTGGTCGCGCGTGCGGCCGGGTTTTTTCCGGAGGAGAAAGCGGTAAAAGAGGACCTTCGCAAAAGCGCGTCCCTGATGTTCAAAAAGAACGAGGTCCGCTCATCCATCGGTTTTTTTCACCTGCCTTCTTACCAGACCTACCGGGCGTTCTACGCCTGGGACTCGGGCTGGCACGTTATCGCCATGTCTCACCTGGACGCGGACAAGGCCATCTCCGAGCTTTCCACCATCTACAGCGTGCAGGCGGATGACGGCCACATCCCGCACGAGGTCCGGGTGCCGAAGCTCTCGCCGGAGGACCCCATGCGCAAGGCCGTGGTCTACGCGGTCCGCCGGCAGTACGACGACGAAGGGAAGAGCGCTTTTATAGACCCGCCCTCTTTCCTGCTGGCGGCCGAGCTTCTCTACCGGAAGCACCAAGACCCGCGGGTCCTGGAATTCATTCCGGCCATGGAGAGATGCTGCCGCTACTTGACCGAAGACCGGGACCTGTTCGGCGACGGCCTGGTGTCCATTATCCATCCGTGGGAGTCGGGCACGGACATGGCGCCGGTGTTTGACGAGCCCATGGACTTTAACATGAAGAACCCCTTTACCGCGGTAAAGGCGGGCATCGCCTATCCCCGGCTTTTAAACTTTTGCGCCGAGCACGACTGGGACCCGAAGAAGCTGGCGCAAAAGAACCGGTTCGTGTTCGAGGACGTGGGCATGAACTCGCTTACGGCGCGGGGCCTTCAGTCGCTGTCTTATCTATGTCGCCAGTCGGGAGACGCCGCCAAGGCGGACAAATGGGAGTCAAAAGCGCGGTCCATGGTGGAAGCGATGGAAGAAATTTTCTGGGACGAGGGCGCTTCTTTCTTTTATCCTCGTTACGACGTTAAGAGTCCCAAGCTTTCGAGGCACAAGTGCATGACGGGCGCGTTGCCGCTCCTTACCGGCCTGGTGTCCGAAGACAAGGCCAAGAAGCTCATTGAAAAGAACCTTCTTTCCAAGAAGCACTTTTACGGCGAGCGGCTGGTGCCTTTCAACTCGAGGTCGGAGCTCGAGGGCGAGAACATCCCGCTGGAGGACACCCTTATCTGGCGGGGCCATTGTATCTGGACCAACATGAGCTGGATGGCGGCGCGTCTGGCTGAAAACTACGGCTACACCGGCTACCCGGTGGAGGTCACCCGGTCCACTGTCCGGCTGATCAAGGAGCAGGGTTTCCACGAGTTCTACGATCCACGTACCGGCGAAGGCAAGGGCGCGCCCAACTTCACCTGGCCGGCGCTGGCGGTTGACCTAATGGAAGAATACGGGTTGTAGAAGGACGCGTGTTCAGGCAGGTTTAACTTCTAAGAGCCGGCCTTCGGCATCAGTCGTACCCCAGAAACTGGAGCCCGTTCTTTATAACGTCGCGGGAGATGATGAGCCGCTGGATTTCCGAGGTCCCCTCATAAATGCGCATGGCGCGGACTTCCCGGTACATGCCCTCGACCGGGGCCTCCCTCATGCAGCCCATGCCCCCGTGAATCTGGACCGCACGGTCGGCTATCCTTCCCACCGCCTCGGTGCAGAACAGCTTGACCATGCTGGCCCGCGCACGCTGACGGTCGCCCTGGTCCAGGCGCCAGGCGGTGTCGTAGACCATGTTCTTCATGGCGTAAAGCTCGGTGGCCATGTCCGCCAGCATCCACTGGACGGCCTGGAACTTTGATATGATCTGTCCGAACTGGACCCGCACCCCGGCGTGCTCGCGGGAGAGCTCGAGAAGACGGCGGGCCACCCCGCAGGCCCGGGCCCCCTGCGAGACGCGGCCTTCCTCCAAGACCCGCATGGCTATCTCGAAGCCCTGCCCTTCTTCGCCCAGCAGGTTCTCGTCCGGAACCTCACAGTCCTCGAAGATCATCTCGCACTGCTGGCACACGTCAACACCCATGGACTGCTGAATCTTGCCGATGCGGAAGCCCGGTGCGTCGCTTTCCACTATAAATGCGCTTATGCCCCGGTGGCCCGCTTCCTTGTCCGTAACCGCCAGCACTATGTGCACGTCGGAGATGTTGGCGGTGGTGATGTAGTGCTTCATGCCGTTCAAGACGTACTTGTCGCCCTTTTTCTCCGCCTTCATCTGGATTGCCGCGGCGTCCGAGCCCGCGTTCGGCTCGGTCAGGGCGAAGCAGGAGAGGAGCTCTCCCGAGGCCATCCGGGGCAGATACTTTTGTTTCTGCTCCTCGTTTCCGAAGTAGACGATGCCGAGGGTCCCGATACCGATGTTGCCGCTGATGTAAAAGGCATAGCCGAGGTTGGCGCGGGCGAGCTCCTCCTGGATGATCATGCAGGCCACGTTGGTCATGCCCATGCCTCCGTACTCCTCGGGGGTCATGATACCCAGAAGACCCATCTCCTTCATCTGCTCCGCAACCCGGTCCGGGACCTTGCCTTCGCTCTCCGCCTCTTCGTTAGCAGGGATCAACACCCGGTCCGCGAACCTGCGGATGCTGTCACGCAGTACCTTGTACTCCTCGGGAAAATCGAAATCCATGGCTTTGCTCCTTTTACCGTGTTCTCTATTACGACATTATTGTGCTCCGTAAAAGCAATTCAATAAGTGCGAGCGGCTTTAGCCGCGAAGGCTTCGCTTTCTTCAGAGTTACGCTGGCACCATTACCTTTGCAGAAACAAATAACGCCTCAAGTTAACGCGAAACACCATACCAAGTTTTGCCTTTGGTGTTCAAGTTTGGAAAGAACATAGACCGAAGAATATGAAACCGGTGTTGACATTCCCGGCAAGGCGGTTTCAAATTGTAGGGGCGGCTTTTACGGCCGCGGCCAGATCAGCACGCAAAAGGAGGTCCAGTAAATGTCTTTATCCATTAAAGTTCAAAAGACCGACAATCCCGGCGCCCCTCCTCCGGACCAGTCCCTGGGCTTCGGCCAGGTTTTTACCGACCATATGTTTGTCATGGACTACAACTCGAAGAAGGGCTGGCACAGCCCGCGCATAGTTCCCTACGGGCCTTTTACCCTGGACCCGGCCACCATCATGCTCCATTACGGCCAGGCCACCTTCGAGGGGCTGAAGGCCTTTAACACCGGAGACAGGGTCCAGCTCTTCCGCCCGCGGCAAAACATTGACCGGATGAACCGGTCCAATGACCGGGTGTGCATACCGCGCCTCGAGCCGGAAGACCACCTCCAGGCCATTCACGAGCTGGTGGCACTGGACAAGGGATGGGTCCCGTCATCGCCCGGCACCGCGCTCTACATCCGGCCCACCATCATCGCCACCGAGCCATTCCTGGGCGTGCACGTATCGGAGAGCTACGTATTCTACATCATCCTCTCGCCGGTGGGCGCCTACTACAAAGAGGGGTTCAGCCCGGTCAAGATACTGGTCGAGGACCATTACATCCGGGCCGCTGAAGGCGGACTCGGCGAAGCCAAGACCCCGGCCAATTACGCCGCCAGCCTCCTGGCCGCGGAAAAGGCCAAGGAAAAGGGCTTCACCCAGGTGCTCTGGCTGGACGGAGCCGAGCGCAAGTGGGTCGAAGAAGTGGGCACCATGAACATCTTCTTTCTGATTGACGACAAGCTTATCACCTCGCCGCTAACCGGCACCATACTGCCGGGAGTCACCCGCGACAGCGTGATCCGGCTGGCCCGCGACTGGAACATGAAGGTCTCGGAACGAAAGATATCCATTGACGAGGTCATGGAGGCGGCACGGAGCGGCTCGCTCCAGGAGTGCTTCGGCACCGGCACCGCCGCGGTCATCTCGCCGGTGGGATCGCTCACCTACGGCAAGGACACGGTAACGGTGAACGGCGGCGAGGTGGGCCCCCTCTCCCAGAAGCTCTACGACACCATCACCGGCATCCAGTACGGCAACCTGGAAGACCCCTACGGGTGGACAGAGACGGTCGAGTAGGCAAGAACCCGGGAGCGCCAGGCGTTTGAAGATCGAAGGGATGATTTAAGCGCAACGTCGCCACGACGCAACGGGTTATTCCTTTTTCTCAGTCCCCGAGCCTCTTGCAAAGGTTCGAACATTGGGTGGGAGAGACGTCCAGGTCTCGATGATCGCGAGCTGCCTGCCTGTGCCGAATCACGTCAGACAGGGAGCTCGCTCCCACATCCTGTTTAGATATTGACAAAGCTCTAATAAGGGTTGTCCTTGCCCACGTTGTCCGGCCGGGTGCGCTTCGAGCGCCTTAGCCTGTCGTCTATTATGCTGATGGCTCCACCCGCGATCAAGAGCGCTATGCCGGGCACGAAAAAGAGCCGGTAGTTCAAGGCCACCTTGCTGACCTCCACGAACGCGCCCATGAGGCTCTCCCGGACTGTCACGTCGAACCTGAACTCGTAGCTTCCTTTTTTGTCCGCCTGGAAGTGGAAGTCCTGGTTGGGGGCAGGCGATTTCCTGTTATGTTCGAGCCCGCGGGTCTTCTCCCATCCCGGCGCCTGCGGCGAGCTCAGGGTCGCGCTCCACTTGTCAGCCAGCTCGTCCCCCGAGTCGCCGCCGCCGGCAGACAGCCGGAGGAACACGCAGTACTCGCCCGGCTCGAGCTCGACCGGGCCGAAAGTAAAGCTCGCCTTCCCTCCCTGGTTCTCGACCAGCATGTCTTTTTCATATACCACTCCCCCGCTCGCGCGAAACCACATCCCCACAGCCATGAGGACCACGCCCAGACCGATCAAGGGGGACCGCAGTTTCTTCAAGCTCTCCCAGCCGCCTTCCATCGTGCTCATGGTTCTTTCCTTTCAGTCATCGAGTTGACAAATCATTAGCCCCTGAAATCGAGTATCCGGCTTATATCTTTCATATCCTATCCCGCCGCCAAAATCAACGCCAATATGCCCAAATTTTTGTCCTTGATTATAAGGGCATGATGCACAAGTACGGCCTGCAATTCGGCGGGGGTGATATCTTATGAAGCCCTGAGAATCCTCGACCCGGGAAGGTGGAAGCGCGATATACCCTTGATTTTCTGGTTCCACTTGGTTTCATATTGTTTTTGCAGACTGTTGTTTTATAATTGATGGGTAAATGGCACCAACGGAAAATCAAAACTTTCTGAAACGGGCGGACATATTTTCTGTAATAGAAAACATGCCCTTGGGCGTGGCCCTGCTTGACCGGGAGCTCCGGGTGGTGGCCATGAACAGCGCGCTGGAGGCGCTCACCGGTTTCAGCGTGGAAGAATCCCGTTTTCTTCCCCTTCATTACGTGCTCCGGGACAACCTGTGCGTTAAAGAGTGCCCGGCGGCTCGGGCCCTGCAGAGCGGCAGGATGATTTACGAGGAAGGCGACATCATAACCCGCTGGCGGGAGAAGCTTCCCGTGCGTATTAGCGCTTCTCCGTTGAAAGACGGTTCGGGGGGTGTTTTAGGGGCTGTCCAGACGCTAGAGGACTTGTCCCTTAAAGAAGACCGCAGCGCCAAGATTCCGTCTTCCACCGAGTACGGAGAGCTGGTGGGGCACAGCTCGGCCATGCAGAAGATATACGAGGTGTTGCCGGTACTCGCCTACACCGACTCTTCCGTTCTCATAACCGGCGAGACCGGCACCGGCAAGGACCTGTTGGCCGCGGTCATCCACCAGATGTCGTCGCGTTCACAAGGTCCTTTCATCAAGGTCAACTGCGGGGCGTTGCCGGAGAACCTTTTGGAGTCCGAGCTTTTCGGCCACGTCAAGGGCGCTTTCACCGGCGCGGTGCGTGACAAGCCCGGCAGGTTCCAGCTTGCGGAGAGCGGGACCATATATCTCACCGAGGTGGGGGACCTCCAGCTTCCGCTCCAGGTGAAGCTCCTGTCCTTCCTGGACGACAGGGAGATCATACCGGTAGGAGGCACCCGGAGCGTAAAGACGGACGTGCGGATCATAGCCGCGACCCACCGGGACCTGGAGGCCATGGTGAAAGAGGGCGCTTTCCGGGAGGACCTGCTCTATCGGCTGAAGGTGGTCAGGATAGACCTGCCGCCGGTGCGGGACCGGGGAGATGACCTGCGGCTTCTTTTGGAGCATTACTTCCATTATTTCCAGAGCCGGCTCGGCAAAAACCTGGAGGGTTTTTCCGACGAGGCCCTGGCTTTGCTCAAGTCCTACCCGTATCCCGGCAACGTGCGGGAGCTTAAAAACATGGTGGAGTACGCCGTAAGTATCTGCCCTTCGGGGGAGATCAGGCCCGAG
This sequence comes from bacterium, assembly GCA_046484135.1. Classification (GTDB taxonomy): domain Bacteria; phylum RBG-13-61-14; class RBG-13-61-14; order RBG-13-61-14; family DATKZS01; genus CAYQTK01. The sequence continues at coordinate 23,351 of JAWOBU010000226.1, read as the reverse complement.
CACTTGCCGGAGTACATGGTTGGCTACCGTAGAGGTGATGAGGCTGTAAAGTTGGAAAGCCCGCCTTCCGAAGTTCGGGAGAAGCCGCTTGCCGGAGATGCTGTTGATACCGGTTTGAACTGGGAACAGATGGAGCGGCGGATGATCGCGGAGGCTTTGCTGAAGTGCGGGGGCAACCGCTCCCGGGCGGCGGAGATGCTGGGCTGGGGCAGGTCCACTTTGTGGCGGAAGATGAAAAAGCACGGTCTTTGATGAAGGTTTTAATAACCATATGGCACGAGGACGTGGCTCCCCGATTCGACCTGGCTTCCGAGGTCCTGACCGCGGACGTGGACCCGGAAAACGGAGAGGTCAAGGGGAAAAAGACCCTGGTGCTGCCGGCGCCCTCCGCAGAAGAGCTTTGCCGTTTTATCCTGTCCGAGGGGATCGAGACGGTTATCTGCGGCGGCATCGAGAACGAGTACTACCAGTTCCTTGCCTGGAAGAACATTAAGGTCATTGACTCGGTAATAGGTTCTTACGAGAAGGCTTTGGAGCTTTTGGGCGGGGGAGAGCTGGAGGCGGGGACCATCTTTAAGGAAAGGGAGGAGTAGGCTGGATGAGCAACGAGGTCATAAAGGTTCTCCTTGCCGATGACGAGGAGGAGTACGTATCCGCGCTTGCGGAACGGCTCACGCTTCGGGGCCTGGAGGTCCGCACCGCTTTGCGGGGGGAAGACGCGATTTCTTTTTTGACCGAAGAAGAGTTCCAGGTTGCGGTCATAGACTATATGATGCCTGACTTGAGCGGTCTGGAGATTCTAAAGAAGGCCAAAGAAAAGAACCCTTGCTTGCAGGTCATAATCCTTACCGGCAGGGGCTCGACCCGGGAAGGGATCGAGGGGATGCAACTGGGTGCTTTTGATTACTTGATGAAGCCGGTTGATATAGAGACGTTGATAGGCCGCATTCGCTCCGCGTCCGCGAAAAGCAATGAAACGTAAAGAAACACAACGATTTGTGTCTTTTTGTTCCATAATGGCACGGAGGAAATTTCGGTATCCTTTTCGGGAGTGTAAGTAACTGTTTTTGCGCAGGGGAAAATTTGGCATCAGAATTGAATAGAAAATAAGTAGAAGAAAACAGAAATCGGAAAGGGAGTAATTTAATATGAAGTTGAAAGAAAAGATGGAAAAGTGGATGGCCGCGGCAGCGTTTGCCGAGGCGAACGAGCCGGAAGCGGCCCGGCAGATGGCCGGCTTCCCGGCGGAGCCGGTCGAGGGCATAACCCTTGATGATATGACCACAGCCATCGCGTTTTCCGAAGCCGGCGAGCTTGACAAAGCCAGGGAGTACATGGGCGCACGGAGCGCTTCTCCTGCTCCGGCGCTGGACCTGGAATCGCTGGGGGTCAAGGTCTGGTACGGCACCGCTGCTTTAGCATAAAAGGAACTCTGTCCTTTAATGCGAAGGAGTCCTTCCCTTATGGCCGGTAAGGTTCTGTTGATAGGCCGCCCCACTCCCCAGATGGAGCTGGTCCGCTCCCGGCTCCAGGAAGAGTTCGAGGTTTTTTGGGCGGAAGCGGTTGCTGATGCCCTTGCCAAAGCCGATCAGTCGGGTGTATGCGTGGCGGTTCTCAACATCCCGGACCTTCCGTCCGAGGGGCTTGGACTTTTGCGAAGCCTCAAACGCATGAGCTCTTCCATTGAAGTCATCACCTTGAATATCCCCTCGGCTTTGCGGTTTTCCATAGAAAGCATGAAGTCTGGAGCTTTCGCTGATCTCACTATGCCTTTCGATCTTGATGAGCTCGTCCACAAGATCAGAAAAGCTTTTCAGAAGGCCGGGTCGCGGCAGGGAGGGCCTTCCCTGCGGAGGCGTTTGGAAGACCTGGCCGTTTCCGTTGCCTTTGCCGAAGCCGGGTCATTTGACAATTCACTCGAGATTACTCAAAATTCCAATAAACCCGGCCCGGGCCCGAACTCGGGGCAGAAACAAGGAGGTAGTAAAAATGGCGGATAACTTCAAGGTTTTGCTTGTGGACGACGAGGAGGAGTTTGTAAAGGCATTGGCCGAGCGTCTTAAGATGCGGGACCTTCAGTCCGACCTTGTCTACGACGGTGAGCAGGCGCTTGACTTCGTGGAGAAGAAGGAGCCTGACGTTATGGTCCTTGATCTCCGTATGCCCGGCATTGACGGCATCGAGGTTTTAAAGCAGGTGAAGAAGGCCTATCCCGGCATCCAGGTGATAATCCTCACCGGGCACGGCACGGAAAAGGACGAGGAGCGCGCGCGGAGTCTTGGAGCTTTCGATTACCTGGAGAAGCCGGTGAACATCGAGACGCTGGTGGACCGGATGAAAAAGGCCTACCGCCGGCGGCTGGAAGACAGCGCTGTTGCCGCCACTTATGCAGAGGCCGGCGACTACAAAACCGCCAAGAAGATCATGGACGAAGATGATTAGTTTCCTCCTGGAGTCGGTCGGTGCGGGAGCTGCCGTAAAATGAGTGTGCAGATCAGCAGAGACTCCGGAAGAAAGTCGAGGTACCGAAAGCTTTGGTTCTGGGTGGTGGTGGTAACCACGCTGGTGGCGGTGACGCCGCTGGTGATCCTAACCTTTGTGAACTACTTTCAGTACCAGCAGGCCTTAAAGCACGAGGTGAAAAACCGGGTCAACCGGTTGACGTCCCTGACCAAGAGGTCCATCGAGTTCTTCCTGGAGGAGAGGCGTTCCACTCTTACTTTCATCACCAAGGAGCGCACCTATGCCGAGCTTTCGGACCCGGAAAAGCTGGAGGATGTTTACCACCACTTAAAGGAGGTCCTGGGAGGCATTGTGGACCTGGGTTTCATTGACTCGGAAGGGAAGCAACTAGCCTATATCGGGCCTTATGATCTGACGGGCAAGGACTACTCGAACCAGGACTGGTTCCACGAGGTCAAGCTGCGCGGTCATTACGTGAGCGACGTGTTCATGGGATACCGGGACTTTCCCCACTTCGTCATAGCGGTTGCCGGCGGCGGCAAGAACGGCAAATCCTACGTGCTCCGCTGTACCATAGACTCGAACACGCTGGAACAGCAGATCAAGTCCCTCAACCTGGTCCCTCCCTCCGAGGCCTTCATCATAAACCAGAAGGGAGTTCTTCAAACCCCCTCCATGGCCTACGGCAATCTTCTGGAGCGGGCCGCCCTGAGAGTGCCGCCTTACTCGGACAACTGGGACATTATTGATACCAGGGACGAGGAGGGCCATCATCTTATTGAAGGCTATGCATATATCGAGCACTCTCCCTTTATTTTAATAATCATAAAGCACCTGCCGAGTTCCATGGACAGTTGGTTCGCCCTGCGCAAGAGCCTGTGGGCCATTCTCATAACCAGCGCGGTGGTGATATTCATCATCACCATGGGCTCGTCTTACTACATGGTGTCCCGCATCCGGGTGGCAGACCGGCAGCGGGCCCAGGTCCTGCACAACGTGGAGTACACCAACAAGATGGCCTCCATAGGAAGGCTTTCCGCGGGCGTGGCCCACGAGATCAATAACCCGCTGGCCATAATCAACGAGAAAGCGGGCATGATGAAGGACCTTATGGCGCTTTCCGACGATTTCCCCCAGAAGCAGAAGAGCCTTGAGCTGGTAAACTCGATACTGAGCGCGGTGAACCGCTGCGTAAAGATCACCCAGCGGCTTTTGGGGTTTGCCAAGCATATTGACGTAAAAGTGGAAAAGATAGACCTCGAGCACCTGGTCCGGGAGGTCCTGAGCTTCCTTGAACATGAGGCCCGCTATCGGAACATCGAGCTGGACATGGAGGTAGAGGATGCTGTGCCCGCGGTGGAGAGCGACCGGGGCCAGCTCCAGCAGGTGCTTCTCAACATTGTAAACAACTCCTTGAACGCCCTTTCCGAGGCCAACAAGGAAGGCAACGTGAAAATCACCGTCCGGTCCAAGAATGAAAAGCGGGTGGACATAATCATCTCCGATAACGGCCCCGGCATTTCGCCCGAGCACATAAAGCATATCTTCGAGCCTTTCTACACCACCCGCGACAAGGGTACCGGCTTGGGCCTTTCCATAACTTACGGGATTGTCAGTAAGCTGGGCGGAGACATTAACGTGGACAGTACGCCCGGCCAGGGGACCAGCTTCACCGTGACTCTTCCGGTCAGAAGGAGCAACTAAAAAGGAGAAAAGTACAATGAGCTTTCATGTACTGCTGGTGGAAGACGAGCTCGATTTCGCCAACACTCTGGCTGAAAGGCTGGCCCTTCGCAACATCCAGGCTGACGTGGTGGAAGGCGCCGCCGATGCTGTCAGCAAGGCCAAGAGTAATGATTACGACGTGGTGATACTTGACCTGGTGCTCTGGCAGGGAAGAGGTTTTGACGTACTGAAGGAGATAAAAGAACATCGGCCGGATGTTCCGGTAATCCTGCTTTCCGGTAGGGGATCGGAAAAAGACTTCGAGGAAGGCAAGAAAAGGGGGGCCTACGATTACCTCATAAAGCCGGTGCAGATAGAAGAGCTGATCGAGAAAATGAACCAGGCGACGCGGACAAAAACTCAGTAAGGCGGGACAAATGGAAGAGGATCATAAACGAGAGGGAACGGAGCTTCAGTTCTTCGGGAAAATAGTCGCGGCCGCGACGCACGAGATAAACAACGTGCTTTCCATAGTGAACGAAAACACCGGCCTGCTCGCCGACCTCCTGGCCGCGGGCGGCAAAAAAGGCGTTCCCAAAGAAAAAGTGAACAGCATCAACGAGAGCATAGAAAAGCACCTGGAGCGGGGAAAGAATATCATAAGCCATCTTAACCGCTTCGCCCACAGCGTGGACCGGGAAACGGCAAGGGTCGAACTGGAAGAGGTTTTGCAAAACATGGCGCTTCTGTCCGAGCGATACACCCGCCAGCAGAAAGCATCCATTAAACTCGAGCCTGCTGACGGCAGGATTGTTCTTGATACTGATGCCTTCGTGCTCCGAAACGCCGTATTCATCTGCCTTTCGTCCTACCTGGAAGGCGCGGAGCCGGGCTACGAGGTCATAGTCAGCTTCGGCAAGGAAAACGATACGGTGGCCTTGAGCTTCTCGGGGCCCGTAATAAAAGACGTGGAAGACAAAAAGGAGATATTGTCCCGGCTTATGGATGAGCTTTCCGGCAGCCTTTCCTTTGACACCGGTGCAGGCGTCATAAAGCTTTATCTGCCGGGCTCCGCTCCCTCGTCTTCTTCGGAATAAAGGGTTTGGATTTTTAATATATAACAGGAGTTTGATCATGGAAACCAAACGAGTTGCGGATTTAATGATCGCGATCCAGGACTATCCCTGGGTTTACGAGCGGCAGACCCTGAAGGAAACCATTGAAAAGATGTCGGGCTGGCAGCTCGAATGCGACGGCAGGAAGTCTCTTCCCCGGATCGTGCTGGTCTTCAACAAACATGACAAGCTCACGGGAGTAGTAAGGAGACGGGACATCCTTCGCGGGCTGGAGCCCAGCATGCTGGAAGAAAAACCTCTGCGGGAAAGAAAGAGGATATTCGACTTCCGGGTTGCCGCGGATGTTCCCGACATGAGCAAGGACAAGTGGTTCAAGGGCATGCTGGAACGATTTCAGCTCTCCTATGAACAGTTGGTGCATGGCATTCAAGAGAGGGCCAAGCGGCAGGTCTCCGACGTAATGCTTCCGGCCAATGTAACCGTTGAAGCCGAAACTCACTTTCTCAAGGCGGTCTACGAGATGGTGGACAACAACCTGAGCCTTCTGCCGGTGATGAAGGGGGGCAAGGTAATCGGGGTCCTCCGATCGGTCGAGGTCTTCCACGAGATATCACACATGGTGCTCGATCCGCCCGACATCCCAGAGTAAGACAAGGAGCAGGGAATGAAAATAAGGGTACTGGTTGTAGACGACGAACAAGAGTTCGTAAAGCCCCTCAAAGAAAGGCTCGAGCTCCGGGAAATGGACGTAAGCACCGCGGTCAGCGGCGAGGAAGCGCTCGAGAAAATACAACAGTTCAACTACGACGTAATCATCCTCGACATCGTCATGCCCGGCGTGGACGGAATCGAAGTCCTGAAGACAATAAAGAAAGACCACCCCTTGACCGAGGTCATCATGCTTACCGGACACGCTACTGTCGAGTCGGCCATCGAGGGCATGAAACAGGGCGCTTTCGACTACCTCATGAAACCCACTAAGACGGATGATCTCATCGGCAAGGTCACCCGGGCATACGCCAGAAAGGCCGAACAGGAAGAAAGGATAAGGCAGGCCAAGATTGACGAGCTTCAGACTTCACCCTGGTCGGCCCTGAAAGACAAAGGAAAGAATAAATAATTTTCACATCCCCCTTTTTTGATGTTTCGTAAAAAAAAAGAAGTTGCCCGCCGGAGGTAAAATAATGAGTGATCACGACGGACACGAAGCTGGAAACGGAAGTATCTTTTCCAGTAATCTTCTTTGGCTCGGCGTTGGTGTTGCAGTATTCATAATCATAGGATTTATAGTTCCTACTCCCCAGAGCCTTGTTGATCTCATGGAAGAAAACAATTATGCCCAACAGATGATGGAGTGGGGCATTGCCGACAATGTAAAAGAGGCCGCGGACAAGACCATGATCGTCCTGGGCATCATACCCATGGCCATCATCTTCTTCGCCACCGAAGCCATACCCATCGGACTTACCGGCGTGCTCATGCCCATCCTGGCTTACTTTTTCAAACTCCTTCCCACTGCCCGCATCGGAAAGACCTTTGCCGGCGACGCCCCCCTGTTCCTGCTGGGGGTGCTGGCCATGGGAGTGGTGGTGGTCGAGGTCGGACTCCATAAAAGACTGGCCACCTGGATACTGGGATGGACCAAAGGCTTTCTCATGCCGGTGTTCGTGCTCTGCGTGGGAATGTCCGTCATCGGCTCGTTCATATCCGCACACGCCATGTGCGCGTTCATGACGCCGGTCATGATGGCCGTCTACTTCGGCACCGTGGCTTCCCGTAGCCCGGTGGAAGAGGTCAAGCACGACCCGGCTCTCGCCAAGTTCCTCCTGTTCGCACTCTGCTTCTCCCTGAATGTAGGGGGCGTGGGCTCTCCCGCCGCCGGCGGCAGAAACGTCATCATGATGGGCTTCTGGGAAAACTACAACGTGCCCATGGACTTCTTCACCTGGATGAAGTACGGACTGCCCATGGTACCTATCCTCGGCGTGCTCGTGGCTGTCTACATGCTGGTGCTCTTTTCCAGAAAGATAAAGAACAAGGACTTGACGCCCGGACTCAAGGCCATGAAAGAAGAAACCAAGAGCATGGGCAGAATGAAGTATCCCGAGTACGTGATCCTCTTCATGCTCCTGATCATACTGGTCCTCTGGATCGTGGGGTCCCATGACCTCGGACTGGGAGGACCCGCCCTGCTGGCGCTGTTCGTGCCGGTCGTCTTCGGAATATCGGAGTGGAGAAGGATTTTAAAGAGCATCTCCTGGGACGCCTGGTTCATGTACTGCGGCGCTCTCACCCTGGGCGCACTTCTCAAGGAGTCGGGGGCCGCGCTCTGGCTCGCCGAGAATTTCCTCAACGCATTCGAGTACGCCGGCATCCAGGAAGGGTTCCCCATGTGGGTCGGACTGTCCGGCTTCTCCGGTCTCATGACCAACTTCATGTCCGACGCCGCAACCACTGCCCTCCTCGGACCCATCGTGCTCCCGGTCGGAATCATGTCCGGACACGCGGCCGAGCCTTGGGCGTCCGGCTTCGCCGTGGCCTTTGCAACATCCTTCGCCCACTTTCTCGTAGTAGGGACCCCCAACAACGCCATCGTCTACGGACTGGGCACGTATCCGGACACCGGCAGGAGAGCGATCGCCCCTATTGACTTTGTCAAGTACGGACTGCTCTTGTGGGTGCTGTGTCTAGTAGTGGTGTGGTTCATCGGCTTTTTGGGCACCTTCCAGATCATGGGCTTCCCGGAAGGACTACTGGAAACCGCTCAGGAAGCACTGCAATCAAGAGCACGATGAAAAATATAGCCCGTCAGAAACACAACCGGGAGGATTCCAAGCTCCAGCCTCCGGAGCAGGGGAGCACTTGTGAGTGCTATATAAGGGAAGGAGAGGCAATAAAGGCGCTTTTACCCTGAAATCGGGAGCCAGTCTGCGTGAAAAGAATCAACAACAGGCGCGGGAAGGGGTGTACAAGCAGGTCCTGCTCCGGAAATCTTACCGCCGGCCGGACGCTTCCGCCTCAAGGGTCAAGCGCCGGACGGTCCTCAACCTGACCGCCATATAAGGAACATAGAACACCTCCCCGGATGCGAGCGATGTGCACCCACAAAGACACCGGGGAGCCACAAATATTAAAGGGAGGCCTTTTTCGGCCTCCCTTTTTATTGGGCAAGGTCCAATCTAATGACGGTTGCAACCGCCCGAGTTTTAATTGTTCACGTCGTTAGCGTCTGCGTTGTCCATGTCCTTATTAGTCAGGTGCTTGGATTCGTCAACTGTCCATATGTCTATGAAATCATCATTGTCAACGTTTCCGCAGGCGAAGCATACAAACGTGGTCTGCGTGACATCCGCGGGGCCGGCATTTTGGCTGCTGGCATCACACTGGTTGTTGTTCCCCTTCGATTCATGGGTCTGTATCTGGCTACAATTTTCGGTGCTAAGCTGGTCGGGGGTGCAGTCCGTGGCCGCCGCGCTGAGGCGATAGGTATAAAGGTTCTCCCCCTCCGGGGCGAAACCGATTAAGTTGAAGGTGTCGGCGTAAGTGCTGTGCTCGCCGTGATACGCGGTCATAAGGTTAAAAATGGAGCCCAGATTGGTCTTGGCTTCCGACTGTTTGCTCTTGGCAAGCATCTTCATGAAGTCCGGAATAGCCAGGGCCGCCAGAATGCCGATGATCGCGACCACGATCATGAGCTCAATAAGTGTAAAACCTTTCCTGTTTTTCATCTTTCCATCTCCTTTTCTGCTTTGATTTTTGTTGTTAAGTGATTTTCGGACCTAAACCCGTATTGATTTGCTTAAGCTTTAAAATCCCGGTTATCATCACCTCCTTTTTAGATTCATTAAAACTTCTCATTCTTTTTTCATGCAACCGGTATGCCTTTTTCCCCTCCTTTAGAACCATAGATGGATCCGACTCGCAAGGCATGAATTTCATTGCAAAAACAAAAGCGGATCGCCATCGGGCGGACAAAAAACCCGCTCCCGTCCCTTGATACAACAATGAATGTTGACCATCAATGTTACTTTTCTTGACGTATTTCGTCACCGTCGTCGGCCAAAGTCTCGCTCTCAGTCCTTCTCATTCCTTTTGTTCTATCCGCTTCTTGATGGCGTCCATGCCGGCAGTAGTGATCGAAGCCAACAGCCCGTGCTCCAGGGTCGGAACCATCCGGAGCGCCGCCCGCGACACCAGGCTCATACTCCGGAGGTCCTCGGTAGTTCCGTTAAAAATCAAACACTTAGTATTGTTGTCCTGCGGAAGAAAACGCCAATACCCCTCGATGGGTCCTCCCCGGCTCCGATCAATGGTCCAGCTTATTCTTTTCGGCTTCTCCAGGGTGTACTCGATCTCCTTGTCAGCGGTCAGGTTTAGCTCCCACAGCTTGATATCCAGCACCTGTCTCACCACCGGCCCTTTTTCGCCCTGCCTCAATACTTCGGCCTCCCGGATGCCCGGCAGGTAATCGTCGTACTTCCCGAAATCCGACACTACGGAAAAGGCGTACCCGCACGGGGTATCAACCAGGGTACCCGCGGTAACGTAAACCGTGGGCCCTTCCTCCAGCACCACTATCTTGCCTTGCTCGGACATGAGACGCATGGACTCGGGATCATCCATCAAAATCTCCTCCACGTCCCGAGATTCTTTCAAGGCGGGCATGTCCTTGCCGAACCTCTTTTCCGACTCCTCCTTCATCGCCCGCACCACCATGGTGGCAGTGCAAACATTGGTCATGAGCTCCATGGTGGGCTCCCGGGCGTACAGTTTCTTGAGCTTCTCCTGGCGGGGAAGCGAGTACACCGAGTAAAAAGTCATGGTGCGGCGGTTTGCGTCCGCGGGTATGGTCCGCCAGAAACCGGAGTTGATATCGAACTCTCCCGCGGCGTGGGTCCAGTCGGTGCGGAAAGGGGGGCGGTGATAGTGGTACACCGAGTACTCCACCGAAAGCCAACTGAAAAGAATCTCCACGTTAAAGGTGACCTCGTAGAGGTTGTCCATGCCGGAAACCGGCTCCACCACCGCGCCGTCCGTCATGGGAACAACCTCGGGGTAGCTCTCGAAATCGGTAGCCGTGCTGAAAACCAGGTCTACAGGAGCGTCAACCATGACCCCCGCGGCAGTGGTCCAGGGAATTCCACCCGGAGGGTCGTCGTTCATCATCACCACCTGCCCCTTCGAAAGAAGGCTCGCAAGCGTACCAGCCTTTGCCCCCTCCGGCAAAACCTCCTGGTTCCAGGTGATCTTGAACGCTTCCCGAAGCTCCGACTTGTCCGAAGGAGGAGGCGTTCGGCCGGCCGCCCACACCACAACCGAAACCAGCAATAAAACCGCTGCCGCCGTAAATGCAAAAACCCGCCCCATATCAACACCTCCAGCTCACCTCTTGATGAGCGTATCCTACAAGGTTAGGAACCGGGCGTCAACCCCAGTAATAAACAAATAAACAACGCCGGCCTCCTCCATGCCGGAGACAAAAGAAAGGGGCGACCCGATTCCGCCCCGTCTTGATGTACCGTTTCCGCAGGGTCTTTTACAATGTCTCACTTTGAACCAGGGTTGCGTGGAAAACGGTCAGTTCGAGTCCAGGTCTTTTTCCACCCGCTTCTTTTCCGCTCCCGGGACAAGCACGGTCTTGTTTCGGGACTTTGCGCCGGCCTTGATCTGAAGGTCGGAGGCAGGAATTTTCAGTTTCCTGGCCAGGAATGCGATAAGGGCCTGGTTGGCCTTGTTGTCCGCCGGGGGCGCGGACACCTTTACTACCAGTCTGTCCTGTTTGACCCCTTCAATGCTGTCCCTGCCGGACCTGGGCTTGAGCTTGACGCGGATCAATACCCCCTCCGGCTTCTGGATGATCCACTCCTCTGCCATGTGGCGTTCCCGGTCTTCCGCGCTAAAGCGGCCCTTACTTGTTCGAGACGCCGGGCATGACCTTCAGGTTTGACTCTATGCCCTCTTCGTCTTCTTCCTCCGATTTCTCCTCGCCCGCCTCCAACAGAGCGGAGTAGGTACGGAGCACGGAACGGAGCTCCTCCCGGAGCCTGGTCCGCTCCGTCTTCAGTTCCATGATCTCGTCCTGGACCTGCACCAGCCGCTGGCGGCCCTTGTTCAATATCTGCTCGGCCTCGACCTCCGCCTGCGCCACCACTACCTGGGCCTCTTTCAGCATGTTGTTCTTCATGTCGTCGGACATCTTCTGGGCGGTGAGCATGGACTCCTGCAGGAGCTGCTCTTTTTCCTTGAGCTCGTTCAGATGCTGGGTCCGTTTTTTCATCTCCTCCGCCAGGTACTGGTTCTCCTGGATCAGCTCCTCCATCTCCTGGCTCACCATCTCCAGGAAGATATCAACCTCCCGGCGGTCATACCCTCGAAACCGTTTGGGGAAACGATGGTTCCCCACGTCCAGCGGCGTGATCTTCATGACAGGTCCTCCTCTGCAAAGAGCTTCCGTTTCCGCTTCCGGACCGCCGCGTCCCCCAACCCGCCGGTCCGGCCACATCATTATCAAAAAGAACTTCTACCGAATACGCTTTCGCTTCTGTTTTCTCTTCTACTCCTTTTTCAAGCGACTCTGTCGTTTCCCACATAAAGATTTTCAGTGCGAGCGACTTTAGTCGCGAGCTCACGTTAATATCCTCTCCAGCAAGACCAAGAGGATAATGAGCAGGGCCGGAGAGAAATCCAGCCCCGTGTTTCTCTGCACCGGCTCCAGAGCCTGACGGAGCGGCTTCAAAGCGGGCTCCACCGCGGTGAAAACCCATCTCTCCGCTTCCGTGCCTCGCAGCCAGCCGGTCCAGGACATGATCACGTGCGCTATTACCAGAAGGATATAGGCCCCGATAATCGTGTTTAACAACCAGATCATTTCTCTCCACCTTTCTTTACTTGTCCCCTTTAGAAGGGTTGCCCAACTCGCGAGAACGCATGGTCGCGGCCTCCACCGCGTTTATAAGCGCCGCCCGCAGGCCGCCCCGCTCGAGCTCGGCCATACCCGCGATGGTGGTCCCGCCGGGAGACGTGACCTTGTCCTTCAACGCGGCAGGGTGTTCGCCCGTCTGTGCCACCATTGCCGCGGCCCCCGCCACTGTATTGGCCGCCAGAGACGTGGCCATGGCCCGCGGCAGACCCATCTTCACGCCCGCGTCCGACATGGCTTCCACCACCGCGAACACGTAGGCGGGCCCGCTGCCTGACACACCGGTAACCGCGTCCATGAGGCCCTCGTCGTCCACCTTATGGCAGGGCCCCAGCGCCTTGACAATACTCTCTGCCAGTGAAAGGTCTCTGGATTTGACGCCCGGTCCGGCAAAGTAAGCTGACACTCCTTTTCCGATCAGGGCCGGGGTATTGGGCATCACCCGGACCACCCTGGCCTTGGGGCCCAGCCGGTCCGTAAACCGCGACACCGGTATGCCGGCGGCGATGCTGATGAGAAGAGGGAGAGAGGTCTCCGTACCTGCCACCTTGTCCAGGAGGGCGTCCAGGTCTTTGGGCTTCACCGCCACCACTGTCGCGTCCGCCTCTAAGGCGTCTGCCAGGCTGTCCGCTTTCTTTACCTTGTAGGTCCGGGTTATGTAGGCAAGGCGGGAGGAGTCCTTTTCATAGACCGTGATGGATGAGGGTGGACTCCCGTTGCGGATAAGGCCCTTGATCATGGCCTCCCCCATGTTGCCCGCGCCCAGAAAGGATATCTTGCGTGTTTTCGTCTTGGCCATCTCCGCCTCCGTTTTCGCGCTTTTGCCGCTTCCCGCTCTTTACCTCTGGTGGCCGGTTTCCCGTTCCCCGAATATGGCGGTCCCCACCCGGACCATGGTGGCCCCTTCCTCGATGGCCACCTCGTAGTCCCCGGACAGTCCCATGGAAAGCTCGGGCAGAAAATCCGGCTCTCCGGTCTTGTCCCTGAGCTCGTCTCGGAGCTCCCGGAGTCTCCGGTAATACGGCCTTACGCCTTCCGGGTCGTCAAAGAAAGGCGGCATGGTCATAAGCCCGATGAGCTTTATATGCTCCATGCTCCTTACCTCACGGACCACGTCCATGACCTCGTCAACACGGGCGCCCGACTTGGTCTCCTCTTCGCCTAAGTTGACCTCCAAAAACGCCCGCATCACCGTCCCCGCTTTGCCCGAGCGCTTTTCTATCTCGCGGGCCAGCTCTACCCGGTCCACCGACTGGATGTCATGGGCCAGCCCCGCCAGGTACTTCACCTTGTTCTTCTGAAGGTGGCCGATAAAATGCCACCGGACCCTTTCGTCGTCCACTGCCGCGGCCTTGTCCCGGAGCTCCTGCGCGTAGTTCTCGCCGAAGTCGAAGTGGCCCGCGTCCACGGCTTCCCGCACCAGCTCCGCCGGCTTGGTCTTGCTTACAGCCACAAGAAGCACGGAATCCGGACCGCGGCCCGACCGCTCCGCTGCTTCCGCAATGGCCGTTTTCACCCGCTCCAGGTTGTCGGCCACTATAGACATCTACTTAAGACCCTTGCCCGAGTCTACCTCGATAACATCCAGGCGGCGGAGATCATCCACCACCTCGCAAAGAGGGATGCCTACCACGTTGGTGTAGCTCCCCCTGATCGCCTCCACCATAAAAGCGCCTACTCCCTGCACCGCGTATCCCCCCGCCTTGTCAAAAGGCTCTTCCGTGTTGGTGTAAGCCTCGATCTCGGACCTGTCAAGCTCCTTGAACTTCACATCGGAACTAACCGACCGCAACAGCTTTTCCGACGAACACGGATGATAGATGCAGTAGCCGCTTACCACCCGGTGCCACCTGCCGGACAAACAAGACAGGTACTCGAAAGCCTCCGACCGGCCCGACGGCTTGCCCATGATCCTCTCGTCCAGCACCACCACCGTATCAACAGCAAGGTACCACGCCTCCGGCTCGGAAAGCCGCTCGTAAACCGCCAGGGCCTTTCGCTCCGCCCACTTTTGGCTGTAAAGCTCCGGGCCTTCCTCAAGCCCCTCGCTGTTTTCATCCAAGCCGCTCGGAACTACCTTGTAAGTAATCCCCAAACCTGATAATATTTCTTTCCGGCGCGGTGATCCGCTCGCCAGCACCAGAGATAATTTTGATATGTACATATCTTTTTTAAAGTTTCCACAATTTATAATAAATTATACATAACTATCTTAATTAATGCAAATTTCGCGAGTATTTCAACCGGTAAGAAGTGCCCGGAAAGGAGATCAAATGGACAGGAGAAATTTCATCAGCGCCGCCGGTGTCGGGGCCTCAGTGATTGCCTTCCCCAAGCTTTCCTTGCGGGCGCAAACAAAAGAGATTGTCCGGTCGAAAGACGGCGCCCTGTCAATCACGAGCCCCGGCGGAAACCTTCGGCTGCGTCTTTACCGCGATGGCTCCGGTCTTTTGCGATACGACCTTTTCCGGAAGAGCGACGCGGTGGTGGAAGGCTCGCGCCTGGGAGTCGAGGTTGAGGAGAACGACCTGGGCGCCGGTGTTAAAATGCCTTCTTCGGTCTCCGCTGTAACTGTCCGGCGGGAGTACGATATTCGCAGCGCGCACTCGGAGACCACCGAGCATTGCCGGAACGCACTGGTCCCTTTGAAAAGTCCTTCCGGCAGGCCCTCTTTTGACCTCGAGGTCCGGATATATGACAACGGTCTGGCTTTCCGCTACCGGGTCCATGCGGACAAGCCGCTTACCTTTACCGGCGAGGCTACTTCCTTCTCCTTGCCGGGTGAGAGCAAAGTCCATTTCCAGCGGGACACCAGCAACTACGAGGGCATCTTTAAGAGCGAGAGGTTCAAAAACCTCACCGGCAAAATGGGAATGCCGGTAACCTTTGAGCTTCCGGGCGGAGGATACGCCGCCATTACCGAAGCCGCGCTTTACGATTACAGTGGCATGACCTTGCGTGCTCGCGGGGAACAAGGCCTGGCCGCCCTTTTCGAGGATGACGATAGCTGGACGGTAAAGCCCGAGCAAGGGGAGATAAAAACCCCCTGGCGGGTGGTCATGGTCTGTGATTCTTTGGACGGCCTGGTGAACTGCGACATTGTCTATCACGTCTCGCCCGACCCGGACCCGGCGCTTTTCTCGGAATCGGAGGAGTGGATACGACCGGGGCGGTCTTTGTGGTCGTGGTGGTCGGAAGACACGGGTGATGTTGCGCGACAGAAGCGATATGCTGACGCCGCTTCCCGGCTCGGGTTCGAGTACATCCTGGTGGACGCGGGCTGGGAGTGGTGGGGGCTCGGTCTCGGCAAATGGAAAGAGCTCGCCGAGGTGGTGGACTACTCGAAAAAGCGCGGCGTGGACGTGTGGGCGTGGAAGAGCTGGAGCAAGCTCCGGTTCGACTCTTACCGGCGGGAGTTCCTGGACAGGATCAAGGACACCGGCGTGGTGGGAGTGAAGATCGATTACATGGACAGCGAATCGAAACAGATGATCGAGTTCTATGAAAAATGCCTGCGAGACACCGCGGCGCGGCAGCTCATGGTCAACTTCCACGGGGCCAACAAGCCGGCGGGCGAGTCCCGCACCTGGCCTCACGAGATGACCAGGGAAGGAGTAAAAGGCCTCGAGTACAACCGCTTCGGAAGACCACTCCCGCCACGGCACAACGCCATCCTTCCCTTTACCCGCTTTCTGGCAGGGCACGGAGATTACACACCCGTAACCTTTGACCTCGCCAAGCTGGGCGACACCTCTTACGCCCATCAGCTCGCGCTCGCCATAACCCTGTTCTCGCCCGTAACCCACTACGCTGACCGGCCGGAGAACTACCTCGCGAACAAGGCGGCAGAGCCGGCACTCCCCATCATGAAAGAGCTGCCCACCGTGTGGGACCAGACCGTTGTGCTGCCTCCAAGCAAGCTCGGCGAGTGCGCCGCACTGGCACGGCGCAAAGAAGAAAACTGGTATATAGGAATAACCAACGGGCCCTCGACACGGCAAACCGAGGTTGACCTCGGTTTCCTGGACGACGGAATGTACGAGTCAATACTGCTCTATGACCACGACCTTCGACCCGACGCCTTCAAGAAAGAGAAGAGGCTGCTGCCGAAAACGGCCACCCTGCCGGTCGAGCTGAAAAGCGGGGGCGGCTTTGTCGCCATGCTGAAGGCGGCGAAATAGCGAGGACTAAACATGGCTCCATGAAACGGAGGAAAAGGACCTTATTACGCCGACTCGCCGGTGCGCAAATTTCCTGGTTTTATCTTTGCGCGCCTCAGTGAGAAACAAAACCCTGTCCCGGAAAGGAGCGGAAACATGGCTTCTCCCAAATGCCCGGAATGCCCGCTACGAGCGAAGTACGACAAAAACCCGAAGTCTATTTTAGGAAGGCTGTGGAAGTTCCACATCAAGTTCTGTCCCGGCTGGAAGGCATACCTTAAATCCCTTCCCGAAGAGGAGAGAGAACAGATAAAAAGAAAGTACTCGTAAACGAAACGTGTTTACGTATTCATAAGCAAGTGCGAGCGACTTCAGTCGCGATCTAAAAACACAACTTCTTCTGAAACTATAGGAAACCATCTACGTGCAAGAGCCCTGATGCTGAGCTTTTCCCGCCCTTCCTCTTCAGTTCTTTTGGCACGTGCGTCCATATTGCATTAAAATACACATATTATGAAGAAATTAAGCTCGGAGACAAAGGCGGTTATTACGCTGGTTTGCCTGGCCCTGGCTCTGGGCGGCCTTGCCGTGTTCGGAAACCTGCTGGGAGGCGACCTGGTCGCGAAGCTGGAAGCGGGCAACCGCCCGGCGGGCGCGAAAGAAGAGCTCGAGGAGCTCGTGGAAGAAGGGCCGGAGAACGCGAAAGCCAGGGGATGGCTTCTGCACCTTTACCTGGAAGACCGCGAGATGAAGAAAGCGGACCAGTTGCTTTCTTCCCTCCTGGTCAAGGCTCCCGACCAGTACCTTACCCAGCGGGGGGCGTGCAGGTTCAGCCTTATAAAGAAGCAATCGGAAAACGCGATCAAACACTGCAGAAAAGCTCTCTCGCTTTCCGACAGAAGCGCAAGCGACCTGAACAACCTTGCTGCCGCCTATCTTTATTTCGGCAGCTACTCCAGGGCCATCGAGCTTTTAAAAGAGGCCCGCCAAAAGGACCCGTCCAATATAAAGGTCCATAACAACCTGGGATACGGCTACCGGAAGTTGGGAATCCCGGCCGAGGCCATAAAGAGCCTGCAGAAAGCACTGGAGCTTGATCCCCAATCCATTGACGCGCACAAGAACCTGGCCCAGGTGTACTATGAAAATGACCGGATAAAAAGTTGCATTAAAGAGCTGGAGAAGGTGCTCGAACAAGACCCGGATGACTACCAGTCCCTCCTTATTCTATCCGTGATCCACCTCGAGTATCGGGAGGACTTTGAAAAGGCGAGAAACTATGCCAGCCGGGCCGCAAAGACGGGAAAAGACGCCAACGCCAAAAGAATTCTTCACTACATCAACGAGTATGAGAAGCACGCCCGAAAACCGGGGAGCAGTACGGGCGTTTCCGGCGGACAAACCGGCGATTGAACCGCGCCCGCACAAAACCGCAAAGAACATTCCGGTCCCGGCCGGCGCTCATCCCGTTTACAACAAGGCCGCGGTCTTTCAACATGCCGTCTTAAAACCGGCGCCCCTCTTATCACTGCGGCGGGCTCCCGTGCTAACATGGAGGAGGACATGTCCACTTTAAAAAGAACTCCGTTGTTTCCCCTGTACGAGCGTTATAACGCCCGGCTGGTGGACTTTGGAGGATGGGAGCTCCCGGTACAGTACAGCGGCATCAAGGACGAACACCTGGCGGTCCGGAACAATGTCGGCGTCTTCGACGTAAGCCACATGGGAGAAATCAGGATCAGGGGCAAAGGCGCCCTGCCCTTCCTGCAGTACGCCCTTGCCAACGACGCCGAGCGCCTCCGCAAAGGATCGGCACAGTACACCGCACTTTTGAACCACCAGGCAGGGTTTATTGACGACCTGTTTATCTATCGCCTGGAAGAAGACGAGTTCCTCTTGTGTGTGAACGCCGCAAATATAGAAACCGATTACGAGTGGCTCTCATCACTTCCACGTACCGACTGCGAGATATCCGACGAAAGCGACAGGTGGGCACTTATAGCCGTGCAGGGGCCTCGGGCCGAAGAGACCCTGTTCAGGGCGGCAGGCACGGACCCTTCCACCATCATGCACAACAAGATCGCACCGCTGGAAGTGGACGGCGCAAACCTGTTGGCCTCCCGCACCGGCTACACCGGGGAGGACGGCTTCGAGCTTTTTGTCGCACCGGAGGACGCCGTGCGGGTGTGGGACATTATCATGGACTCCGGCGAGGAGTGCGGGGTCCTTCCGTGCGGGCTGGGAGCAAGGGACACCCTGCGGCTGGAAATGGGACACCCCCTGCACGGACACGACATCACCCCGGAAACAACACCTTTAGAAGCGTCCCTCGAGTGGATCGCGGCCGCCTATAAAAAAGACTTTGTGGGCAAGCAAGTCCTTTCCGAACAAAAGCACAAGGGCGTGTCCAGAAAGCGGGCCGGGCTTTTCATGGAGGAACCCGGAGTAGCGCGCGAAGGCTGCCGGATCGTTACAAAATCGGGCGAGGGTGTCGTAACCAGCGGGACCAAGACGCCTTCTCTGGAAGCTCCGGTTGCCATGGGTTACGTGCCCCCGGACCAGAGCGAGGAAGACACCGAGATAAAGGTAGAAATCCGCGGCAGGCAGAAGAAAGCGCGGATTGCGAAATGGCCTTTTTATAAAGACACGGGCAAGACCGAGCTCGGCTGTACGTAAGGAGGCCGGGGTTTTCAAAAGTAGGGAGGCGCAAAATGCCTTATATTCCTCATACGGACGAAGACATTGAGGAGATGCTCTCCCAGATCGGGGTCGAGTCCATCGAGGAGCTTTTCTCTTCCATCCCGGAAAAAATCCGGCAGACGCACGAGCCCGCCTTGCCCGAGTCCCTTTCCGAGCAGGACGTGATACGGGCGGTAACCGGTCTTGCCGAGCGGAACCTGGATTGCAGCCGGCTTCTCTGCTTTTTGGGCGGAGGCACCTATCATCATTACATCCCGCCCGCGGTGCCGCATCTTCTTTCCCGGTCCGAGTTCTACACCTCCTATACCCCCTACCAGGCGGAGTTCAGCCAAGGGACCCTCCAGGCCATGTTCGAGTTCCAGACCATGGTGTGCGAGCTGTTCGGCATGGAGGTCGCGAACGCCAGCATGTACGACGGCGCCCAGGCCGCGGCAGAGGCCACGCTCATGGCGCTTCGCATTCGTCCTAAAAACAAAACCGGCAAGATACTGGTGGCATCCTCTTTGAACCCGCTTTACAAGCGGACCGTAGAGACCTACCTGGCCCGGCTTGACCGCGATGTCGAAGAAGTCGAGTTCTATCCTTCCGGAAGACTGGACCTGGACCGCCTGCGCAAAGACGCAAGCGACGCGGTCGCGATCATGGTCCAGCACCCGAACTACTTCGGCGTGCTCGAGCGCATGGACGAGATCGGCGAGATATGCAAAGAAAGCGAGCCGGTCCTGATAACGGTCACCAGCGAGCCCCTGGCCATGGGCATGCTGGAGCCGCCCGGTTCTTTCGGCGCCGACATAGTGGCGGCGGAGGGCCAGAGCCTGGGCATACCCATGGGGTTCGGCGGTCCTCACCTGGGTCTTTTCGCCTGCCGGTGGGAGGACAAGCGCAAGATGCCGGGAAGGCTGGCCGGCATGACCACGGACCGGGACGGCAGGCAAGGATTCGTGCTCACCCTGGCCACCCGCGAGCAGCACATCCGGAGGGGAAAGGCGACCTCCAATATCTGCACTAACCAGGGTCTAATGGCCCTGGCCGCGGCAATCTACATGAGCCTTACCGGACCGGAAGGACTCGAAGAGATAGCGCGGACCAACCGGGCCAACTGCGAGTACCTGAAACAGAGGCTTGAAGAGGAAGGAGCGGGAAAACTCGCATTCGCAAGCCCCACCTTCAACGAGTTCGTGCTCGATCTCTCACAAGACCCCGGACCCGTAATCGAAAAGATGCTGGAAAAAGGACACCTCGCCGGCATCCCCCTTAAAGAGAAGTTCCCAGAGCTCGATACCCACCTGCTTATAACAGCCACCGAGATGCTGTGCAAGGACGACCTGGACCGGTTCGCCCGGGACCTGAAGATGTCTCTCGCGGAGTGAGAACATGGAAAGTAACTGGAACAAACGGCAGGGGCTTGGCTGGGAAGAGCCGGTCATATTCGAGCGCACCCGGGAAGGCGGCGAGCAGGGCAAGGGACTCATCCGGCCGGACGTTGATCTCGATCTTTCTTCTCGCGACCTGCCGGAAGGGCTTTCCCGCCAACGACTGCCGCGGCTGCCCGAGATCACGGAGCGCAGGGTGGTGCAACATTTCAGCCGTCTCTCTTCCTGGAACTTCGGTGTGGACCACGGTTTCTATCCATTAGGTTCCTGCACCATGAAGTATAACCCCAAACTCGGCGAGCACCTGGCGTCCCTGCCCGGCTTCCGGGAGCTGCATCCGGAGCAGCCCGAAAAGACCGTGGAAGGCGCGCTCCTGCTCATGGCCGGCTTGCAGGAGATGCTCGAGGAAATAGCCGGCATGGAGCACGTCTGTCTTTCGCCCGCGGCAGGCGCACAGGGCGAGCTTACCGGCATGCTCATGATCCGGGCCTATCACGAAAGCAAAGGACATCCCAGAAAAAAGGTGCTCATACCGGACACCGCCCACGGGACCAACCCGGCCAGCTCTGCGCTCGCAGGATACGAAGTGCGGGAGATAAAAACCTCGAAGGCCGGCATCCTGAAGGCCGACACCATTGCCGAGCACATGGATGAAGACGTGGCTGCGCTCATGATGACAAACCCCAACACCCTGGGACTGTTCGAGTCCGACATAGCCGACATCGCGGAGCTGCTCCACAGCCACGACGCCCTGCTCTACTGCGACGGGGCCAACCTGAACGCCACCATGGGCATCACCCGCCCGGGCGACGCAGGGGTGGACGTGATCCAGTTCAACCTTCACAAGACCTTTGCAACTCCCCACGGAGGAGGCGGGCCCGGCTCCGGCCCGGTGGGAGTGAGCGAAAAGCTCCTGCCTTTCCTGCCTCTGCCCGTGCTGCGCAAAGACAAGGAAAGCAAGCCATACCTCGACTGGAGCCTGGAAAACAGCATCGGCCGGATGACAACTTACTACGGCCATTTCCTGGTCATGGTCAAAGCATACGCCTACCTTCGCCGCATGGGGCCGGAAGGGATCAAGCAGGCGTCCCGCATGGCGGTCTTGAACGCCAACTACTTGCGGGTCCTTCTTCGCGACACCTATCACACCGCGCATCCGGACCATTGCATGCACGAGGTCGTGTTCTCCGACAAAAGGATGCCCAACCAGGTCGAAACCATTGACATCGCCAAACGACTCATGGACTTCGGGTTCCATCCTCCCACCATCTACTTTCCGCTGGTGGTCCACGGCGCGCTCATGACGGAACCCACCGAGACCGAGGACAAGGCCATCCTGGAGCGCTTCGCAGAGGTCATGAAACAGATCGCCAAAGAGGCCGCGCTCGATCCCGAGACCGTAAAGACCGCGCCGCACACCACTCCGCTGGCCCGTCTCGACGAGGTCAAAGCCGCGCGAAAACCCATGCTGAGATATCAGTTCAGCGATGACCGGGATGAGTAGATCGGCGTTGAAAGAGCGTCGGGGCTTTCGTAAAGCGAGTGAAGGCGATGCCAAGCGGCTCGCGGCGCAGCTCGAAAGCCGCTTTCCCGGCTTCCGGCCCGGCCGCGCTTTTCGGGAAGTCATCAAACGATACCCGGCGCAAGCGCCCGGCGAGCTTTTGCAACTTATTGCAAAGCCTTCTTTCAACGACCCGGTCTTTCGACAGGTTGTGCCCTCTCTGGAAGAGCTTGACGAAGGCGGAGACGAGGACCCCGCAGGCGAGACAAAGTTTGCGGCCGTGCCGGGAGTGCTTCATCGCTATACTGACCGGGCCTTGCTCATCACCACCAATAACTGTCTGGTGCGCTGCCGCCACTGCATGCGAAAGCGGCTCTGGTCCGATGGGGATGAAACAGACACAGACCGGCTGCCCGCCTGGATTAATTACCTTGCCGACCATCCTGAAATAAAGGAAGTCATCCTGTCCGGGGGGGACCCGCTCGCACTGCCGGACGAGAGGCTTTTACAAATCCTTGCGGCTCTTCACGGCCTGCCCGGAAAAAAGAAGCTGCGCGTCCATTCCCGCGCGCTCATGGCCTGTCCCTCCCGCATCACGGCCGGGCTGGCCCGCGCCATGTCCGGGTTCGGCGTAAAAAGGTTTGTAACGCAGATGAACCACCCGGTCGAGGTCACTAAAAGAGCGCGTGAGGCTGCGCGCGTGCTCGGGAACTCCGGCATCAAGACAGAGAACCAGGCGGTGCTGTTAAAAGGCGTAAACGACTCGCCCGAGGTCCTGGCCGAGCTCTTTTATAAAACCGCTGCCGCCGGCATCCTGCCCTACTACCTCCATCATCCCGACCGGGCCAGGGGATGCCTGCATTTTTACATGGAACTCCCACAGGGCGCCGAAACATATCGGAAGGCGAAAGAGCTCAATGGCGGTATCGCGCCCGACTATGTAGTGGACCTGCCGGGAAGGGACGCCAAAAAGGAAGTGCTCGGACTTTTGGGTTAGAACCCCTTCAAACGTGTTCTCGATAGGGGCGGGAATGGACGATTGTTTACCACCCCTCAATTAAAGTCGCTCCGGCCGCCATGACTCAGACTTTCTGAAAAAGCATTTAAAGAAGAGACAAGCACGCCGGAGAAAGTACTGACCGATTAGAACCTCACGAACACCGGGTTGGTGATGATCTGGCTCGCCGGATGAGTGGGGTAGTCGTCCTTCTTGGTGTAGGAGCCGCGCGGTCCGGTTACGTGGACCCGGTAGTACACCGGCTCGCGGGCCGAGCCGCTCTCGTGATCCACGAATTCCATGGAAGAGTCTTTTACCTTCTTTATCACTTCGCCGTTCCGGATAAGCTCGATCACTGTTCCTTCTACCGGGTGGTCCAGGGCGAAGCTGATGCGGGGAGCTTGGTCGAGTCTTATTTCTCTTCCCGCCATCATGCTGCTCTCGGCAGGACCGGAGCCGCTTACCGACCACTCGGCCACATAGGTGTCCTGATACGC